>JAYSVQ010000460.1:0-3576 GCA_043718485.1 Bacteroidota bacterium | reverse complement strand
ACAATCCCTTTGAAAATATGTACCTCGCTTTTATTCTTAAAATCGGGGGTGGGGCACTGTTGGCGGCCATCCTGTCAATGGCAGATGTGTAGGGAATGTCGTCGTAGGGTTTGTAAGCATCAGCAGGCTTGGCCAATGGCTTTTCTTTGCTGCCGAGTAAAATTTCAACTGCATCGCGAAAAGCTTGGGGACAATTGGGGTCGAGGAGATCGGGCACAAGACTTGCAAATACCACTGCACGGCAGACTGGCAAAGGACGACGTGCCCACCATAGATGCAAGGTGGAGATGTGGCCGTGACGTATAGATTTGTCGCGGACGCTCTCGGCGGAGATTTCCTTGACGGGCATTGCGACTTATATGAGTTTTTTGGGGGTTGTCATTTCAGGAATCCCTCCTTCATTTTTTGGATGATGTCAAAGTTATCTTCTGCTGTATTTCCTCTGTTTTCTGCCATGATTACAGCCATTTTGCTTTCATTTAATTCGCGGGTATTTGCCGCTAAGATTTTCTCCAGCCGCTGCCATATTTTTTTATTTCTTGCTGCAATTTCCCGCATTTTCATACCTAAAACCGTAGCTGAAATTTGTGGAAGAGAGGAATTTTCCCAATCAAATAAAGATGAATAGCTATCGTAGATTTCATCAGCAGTCATATCAAAATAATGCTCCAAAATTTCGCTGATGTCAATGATGTCCTTCTTTCTCATTTCCGGACGGTCATCCCATGCGATCAATTTCAGGATTACAATACCCGGCAGGGTGCATACTTTAAATTTATGCTTGCCTCCGAGCTCCATTTCGGGTAAGCCTGTTTCAAAAATTTCCTGAAATCCAGGCAATTCAATTGAGGTAAATCCAAATCCCTCAATCGTAACTTTTCCATCTGCGTCTGCGATATCACCAAAAGGCATCAGATCTACCGGAGTTATCATTTTTCCCTTCAGTTTATTTTCCCAAATGAGGGCAAAAGCATTTTCTTTGGAGGGTGTGAAGCCTTCATGTGCAATCAGATAGTTTTTCAGTTCTGAGTATTTTTTCCTATTGCTGATCAGCACGGCCATATCAATATCACGTGTGATTCGTCCTGTGGTTTTCTCATGAATCCCGAGCATCCAAATGTCTTTTGCCATTGCTCCGGCAAGGAAAAAATCCAAGCCGAATTTCTCGAACCCTCTCTCTAAAGCCGAAAAGATTTCTGAAATTTCAGGTCGTTGCCGGATCTGTTCAAATGTGAGCTTCCAGGAAGTCATGGTAGATTTTCTGTGCGGTTTCCACGCATCTGCGATCGTTGTGATGAATTAAATCTGCATAAGCCAGTAGGGGCGGGACTATGGGCTTCCCGATGACTGGTTTAATCTCCTCTTCTTCGTTCCAGAATTTTTTATAGACTTTGATATTGCCATTTTCATCTGGCACCATGCGATAATTTTTTACGAAGTCAGTTTTGGTTTCATTGGTGTACAGGGTAAGTTCGCCGGGCTTCAGGTAATTTGTCAATAAGTCTCCGGCGGCTTCTCCCCCCCAGAATGTCTTGCCCTGCTTCAATTGCAATTGATCCCACTTGTTATAATCCTGCTCGTTGATGAAACGGAAAGTTCCGGTACGCAGGTTAGGCTTGAGCCTTTCCAGGTAAGCCCGCACCCACTTTTCCAGCAACTCTTTTTTATTGTTCAGTTTGTATTGATCCTCTTTCAATCTGATCAAAAAACCGGTTTCCATCAACCCCTGTATGATGTAATTCATATTGCCTAGCCCCACACCTGCCGTTTTTGCAATTTCCCGATAAGGTCTGTTGATTAGATTTTCATCCAGCAGGAAGTGAAACAACACCTTGGTACCGGTTTTTGTAAACGCCCGATTGCCGGTTTCCTTCGCAGTCTGAATGGGTTTCTGGGTTTCAATCCAGACCAGTTTTCCATTCCATTTGAGGTAAATATTTCCGTTTGCCTCCAGGTATGCGATGTGGTTTTTTCTGAGTTCGTCCTTTATGTTCGGAAAAATGCGGGTAGCTACAACCATCATGGGATCGAATTCCTGGGCCTGAGCCAGAATTCGGGGTAATTGATGGGCTCTCAATTCTCCCTTAATTTCAGTATTAAGTGTAATCAGTTGGTTTTCAATGTAAAACTCCAATTTTCCATCAATTTCCTTTTGCCCATTATTCTTCCATTTACCAGTGATTCCGGTTGTTTTCAAGAGGTTTTCCAGCGCAATATGTATGATCTCTTCCTCTCTCATGTTCACTTAAATTTAACGTCCACGAAACGTGAACATGTAAAATTTGTGAACAAAGTTATGAAATAATTTTGCTTTTCCATTCTTCAGGAGCTAAAAAATATTGAATGCCTTTGGATTTCATTTCAAAGTGAAGGACCAAGGCTGGAATTTGAATTCTGAACAGTTTTGGCGTTGATTTACAGTTTATTACAATATAAAACCAAACTTCATCCGCCACTTACCGAAGAAATTCTCAAAGGTTAACTTCAGAAAGAAAACTCAGCAGAAAGCCCGCTTTCGGGTCCAGATCGAATGGAAGTATTCGTAATCAAATACCGAAAAGCCAATTGGGTTGAATACATGAGAAATTTAAAAGCGGAATTGGAAAAACCAATCGTTAAAATCCTCGAACTACTGCCCTTCCTTGAACCTGAACTGATAGCCAAAATTCATAGGATTACTGAGGGGCCGTTAATGATAGGGATGAACCGCCTATTTCCCCTTGATATGCAATACCCTAAGCTGGAAGAGGAATCGGGAAGGCTATTCAGCCTGTATCAGGAGATTGAAGGAATCAACAGGTATTGCGATGAACAGTTTCCAGATTATTTACAATACAAGGAGATTAGGGGGCGGGTTCGGATATTTAACAAAGCAGAAAAAAGAGGAAGCTTATGCTTAACTGAATAAGAATAATTGCAAGATATAAATCATGGCCAGTTACATAAAAATATCACCAAAGGAGGAAAATTTAAGTGGAATCACTTCAAAAGGCTATATCATTTTCCGTTGAGGAAATATTGTTACCATCAAATGGGGCGCTATTAAATCCATTAACAGAAAATTTTAATGGGCTGGCAAAAATCTCCCACAAGAGAGAGCAACTAAATTTAAAAAACTGGATGATGCCTTATGGTACTTCAATGACAAGATTAGGAGAATCAACAATGAAGGTTATCACAAGTTGCCCGCAGGTAGAAAAATTTTAAAACACCAATCGTGAAGCCAACGCTCCAAATTCTTAAAAAAAGGCGACTACTTCTGCATCTCCTACTTTAATGTGCTGGGCCACAGCCGCACTTTCCATGCTGAGCCAAAGACAAGAAATGAACTATTTCACAAATCTGGGTTCCTTCAAAGTTTACGTAACCGTTATGTAACTGAGAGGCAAAATTGGGAGAAATATTGTTGATAATCAACAATTTAGGTACGTAACGGTTTTGTAACCGGAGGCAAAATATGGCAAAAGAAAAAAAAAACCCTCACCTAACCCCTGCAAGGGCAATGATTCTTCATTTACTTTTTCGGTACAGAGCCCTTGGGGAATTTGCAAGTGAATTTGCCGCTGAAAAATTGAG
>JAYSVQ010000459.1:0-3582 GCA_043718485.1 Bacteroidota bacterium | reverse complement strand
GCAGAAAAGGGAATGTATCTTTTTTCGCTATTTAAATCCTCAAAGTAAATCTTCCCGTTTTTGTGGGCAATGCTGCTCACCATTACGATTCTGGAATTTTTTGTTTGATTGAGTAAGGGAAGCAAAAGCAAGGTCAACAAAAAATGACCCAGATGATTCACCCCGAATTGGCTTTCAAAGCCATCCTTTGTTTTTGAATAGGGTGGAATCATTACTCCCGCATTATTAATGAGGATATCAAGGGAAGCGTATTTACTTTTCAGGGTTTCGGCAAACATTCGAATTGATTGAAAAGAAGCCAGGTCTAGCGAAATAATTTCTAAGTCTGCCTGCGGAAACGTTTTAATGATTAGTTCTTTTGCCTTTTCGGCCTTACCTATATTTCGGCAAGCCAAAATTACTTTCATCTCTTTCCCTGCGAGAAAAAGGGCAGTTTCAAACCCAATTCCACTATTCGCTCCCGTTACCACAGCAATTCGCCCCTTTTGGGAGGGTACATTTTCTAGGCTAAAGTTTTTCATCCCCTAATAATACAATTTTAGCGGAATTGTTTTGAAACCATAACCTAAATCGTTCATCATGGGGATGAAGAAAATAATTTGTCCCTTTTTTTTATCCTCCTGTATGCCCTGACTTTCTTATTTTTGTTTATGCAAAGGTTGGGCCTTACGTTGTGTGCGCTTTTATTTTTTCTGGTACAGAAGGGTGGGGCACAATTCATCGCGGCCAATCCCACTGCACAACGCATGTATGCTGCCATCCAATCTTTAAGCGCCGAAGGCAAATTTAACGGAGTGGTGGTAGTAAAAGCAGGGGATTCCCTTTTGTTGGAATCGGCCTTCGGTTTCGCCGATAAGAAAATGCGGGAACCCTTAACGGTCAAAGAACCCTTCATGATTGCCTCCTGTTCCAAAACCTTTCCCGCGGTTGGTATTTTAAAATTGTGGCAAGAAGGCAAACTAGATATTGATAAAAAGTTACTTGATGTTTTAACCGACTATCCAATTTATCAGGGCCGAAGGGTAAGTGTTCGGCAATGCCTGAATCACAGTTCGGGTATTCCCTGTTATATGAATGACCGACCGGTGGAATACAGCGCCTATCGCCTCCTGAGTTGGAAGCCCACCGTGCCGCAATTGTTTAAAAAATTTGCCAACGACCCGCTGAACTTCAAACCCGGAGAAACTTTTTCGTATTCAAATTCGAATTATGCGGTGTTGGCTAAAATCATAGAGCGAACCACGGGAATGCCTTATGAGCAGTATCTCAACCTCAATTTTTTGGAACCCCTTCGCATGGATTCTACCCGCTTTCTTTCCCTTCATGACCGAAATTCTCAAACCAAAGCTTTTCGCCACGGAAAAAAAGTAAAAGACATTCCCGTTGAACTCGCCTATGGAATGGGCGCAATGACAAGTAACGGCCCCGACTTAATGAAATGGCTTGACGCCATTCGCGATACCCAATTTTTGAATCCCAATATCGAAAAACAAATGACAGATTGGGGAATCGATGGCTATGGTTTGGGTTGGGAAATTTCCTTGCCGGGCGAAGATGATTCTCACCGTTTTATTGTGTACCACGGGGGCTATTTTCCAGGATGGAACACCACGATGGCATGGTTACCCTCAGAAGATTGGCGCATCGTGATTCTTTCAAACTACGATGAAAGCGATATGAAAGCGGCCTTTTCTCTCATTCAGAATTGTATTTCGGCAAACTTGAATAAGGGAGATTGGACACCTGCGATGAACAAAGATGAATTCCAGAAAATAAAATCGGAAAAATATTACCTCTCTAATCCCGGAAATGACATTCCCTGTTCATCCTTTAAATTAGCGCCCAGCGCCAATCGCCTTGTTCTTTCTTGGGATAATGGTGAATCCTGGCACCTGGAACGCCTTAACCAAAACGAGTGGGCAGACCTTTCAGCTCAGTGGTATCTTTATTTTGAGGGCGAGAATGTGTTTTTGGAACAACCTGAAATTGGGGTTTCTTATCCGCTGTTCAAAACAAAGCCAGTCGAAAAATAAGGGATAAGGATTAACGGTGCCCAAAAATAGAGGAACCCACCCTTACCATGGTTGCGCCTTCGGCAATCGCAATGGGAAAATCA
This sequence comes from Bacteroidota bacterium, assembly GCA_043718485.1. Taxonomy (GTDB): domain Bacteria; phylum Bacteroidota; class Bacteroidia; order J057; family JADKCL01; genus JAYSVQ01. Next base: position 1,466 of record JAYSVQ010000459.1, on the reverse strand, counting down.
CCTGACATGCCCATGCTGAGTTCCTGCATTTTTATTTGCGCGTTTTCAAAACCGCGAAACTTTTCGCTTGCCAAAAACAATCGCTTAAATTGATGCCGCAATTGCTCGCCTTCTGCATCCATTGCAGCCATTCCCATCAAGCCCAATATTTTTATATGAGGATAAATCTCAATCGTTTTGAGAATCTCTTCAGCTTCGTTTTCGTCCATTCCTGATTTCTGTTCCTCATCAGAAATATTAATTTGCAGCAAGCAAGAAATCTGCCGTTGATATTTTTTTCCTTGCTTATTGATTTCTTCTAACAAGGCTTTAGAATCTACAGAGTGAATCAAATGAATAAATTCTGCGATATACTTCACCTTGTTGCGTTGCAAACTACCGATCATGTGCCAATGCACATCAGGAAATATTAATTGTTTTTGAACCAATTCCTGTACCCGGTTTTCACCAAAATCAACCTGACCCGCAGCGATTGCCTCAGCGATAGATTCAGGACTATGGGTCTTTGAAACCGCAATTAATCTGACCAATTCTGCTTTTCGGCCCGCCAATTGGGCTGCCACCTCAATTTCTTTTTTAACCTTTCCTAATCGGGTCGCAATGCCTTTGCTCATTTGTCAAAAGTAAGGCTTAATTTAAATAGGAGTGAGTTGTTTACTTAAGATTTTCGGTTTTTCACGAATAGGGTATCAGGGATTGGGTTTTTCGCATGATTCTGCTTTCAAAGCAGCTGCTCGATGTGCCATTTGAAAGCGAAGGGAAAACCCTAAACTGGCTTGAATTTGATTTGAGATTTGGGTTCCATTTAGAAACTGGTAAACAGGAATATCCTGCACAAAATAAAAGGTGAGTTTTTCCTTATAGCTGAAACTGATTTGCGGTGAAGCAAAAACAGCAAGACTGCCCGTTGATGCTGGGTCGTATGTAGGAGAAGGTAATCCTTTTAGCCTTTTCAGTTTTCCCGAATGTTCAAATCGGCCTTGTAGGGTAAGGCCAAAAGATTTTAGAAAAGTTTTGCCTGCGAAAAGCCCTATACTTACGAAATCGCCAAATTTTTCACCCGCCGGATTCCACCCTTTACGAATGTAAATGCAATTTGCAAATACCCTAGATTTCGATTTTTTAAAACTTCGAAAAAGAAACAAATACCCAATGAAATCATTCGATCCATTTCCGGGTTGTAATACCAAGGGTTTCCTGAGGTAGTATTTCGCCCCATTTACAGGATGCGTAAAGTAATGAAGAGAATCGTTATACGTTCCTGTCGGAAATTTAAGCCCAAGGCCTACTGTTAAATCCCAACATCCATTAGGTTTTTCATGGTTGATAATATTGTACCTTGGAAAGAGAAGTAAATCTCCTAATCCGTGAGCCTTAATGGTATCTGAATTGTTAAGACCGATTTGCCTCCTATCGGGAAAATACCCCGTCTCTACCGAAAAAGTTAGTTTCTCATTTAGTCCATA
>JAYSVQ010000458.1:0-3584 GCA_043718485.1 Bacteroidota bacterium | reverse complement strand
AACGAGCCGCTACTCTTACAATAAAATCTGCCGTTGTGCCCGGGCTTATTCCCGGCAAAGGAAAACTGAAGGCTTGTGTACTATTGAAATCAAAATTTTCGCCCAACCATACTCTTCCGGATTGAATTGGACAATATTTATCAACTTCAGAAAACTCAAAAGAAGTAAGGGAAGTTGGGGAATGATTCGGTGATGGATGCGATGCTTGCTCTTGAATTCTTCTGCCGGGGCCTTGGCCCACCGTTAGAAAATAATAAGAGGTGTCTGCATAAATATTCATTAAATGATGCCAACCCGGATAGGCCGTTCCGTTTACATAACTACTGTCATAAAACCAGCGATGCGGGCCCGCTCCATAAAACAATACATAATCGCTTGCGCCAAAACTTCCGTCTGCTTCTCCTTCTACATATATAGGAATTTCTGGCAAATCATCGTGTCTGGGGTCGGTGGTAATTTGGGGAAGCATTCCTGCGCCGGTGCCATGAATTCTAATCGTTCTGGGGTCGAAACCGCCCAATCCTATGCCGGAAAAGAAGGATGCGTCGAGCTTTATAACCCCATCGTTTGGAATTCCTATTTTCCACCACGCGCCGGTTGAAAGCACAGACTGCGATGTTGCCGTCGTTTTAAAGGTCGGCTTAATTTGACTTCCTGAACGCTTTGAAATTGTCCAGCTATAATGAACAAGATTTGATTTTAAATAAGAGCCACCTGAAACGGCGGCACGAATGGGATAAATATAAACGATTTGAAAATTCTTTTTCTTTTGCGTTACAATGGGGCCTAAAACAATGTTTTTTTCGGGGTAATAGGTGCCTGAAAAAGATTGACGATTTGCGGCAAAACCCGGATCAAAAATTGGAGAAAAAATTTCACTTTCATTTTTTGCCTCTGCGCTTATGGCGCTGATTTCTTCGTCGGAATTAAGTGGAATTAAAATTTTAAACGCTGGTAAGTTGGGAATTTTGGAATCCGGAAGTGCTCCTTTAAAATAGGGTAATGTTAAATACGAATCGGCCTGAAAGGGATTAGGAATTTTTTCTTCGGTTTGCCATTCAGGAACAAAACTTCCCCGTAATCCAAATTGACTTTGGGCTCGGGAGTTGCCATTAACTGAAAAATCCTGCGCCTTTACGCTTCCAAAGAAACCAAGCAGTACAAGCCAAAATATTTTTTTCTTAATCATGCGGTACAAAAATCGAAATTAAAACCCATCCCCTCTATGCCAAAATTCATCCCCTTCATAATGTAGCATTCCCCCAACAAGCCTTTTAACCAATTGAATTTGCTTTTGTTGAGATTCTCTTAATTTGGCCGAAATTCACCTTTTGAAAAACTCAGGGGCAAATTCCAGGGTCTTCGCGACCATGTTTTTAGATTTCTTTGGTTTCGGAATGATTATTCCGGTGGTACCGGTATTTTTTAAGGAAACGAGTACGATTCTTTTTGGCGCTGAAATTCCAATCGAAACCCGAAGCACACTTTACGGGCTAATGATGGGCTTTTATACCCTTTCGACCTTTTTTTTCGCGCCTTGGCTGGGTTCCCTTTCAGATCGTTTAGGCAGAAAACCCGTTTTATTAATAACAAATTTGAGTAATGGTCTGGGCTATATTCTCTCGGGATTTGGGGTTCTTTTAGGTAATCCTTTCCTATTCATTTTTGCACGGGTTTTTCCGGGAATTTCAGGAAGCAGCGTTTTTATTGTTCAATCTGCATTCGCAGATTTAAGCGAAAAAGATAAAAAAGCCGGGAATTTAGGCTTAGTCGGGGTGGCCTTTGGTGCGGGAACCATTTTAGGGGCCCTTGTAGGGGGCTTACTATCTAAGGTCTCTTCTCCAGCTCCTTTTTTTGCTGCTGCATGCCTAAGTGCTACGAATCTATTATTTGTAAGATTTGTTTTTATTGAAACCTTAAAACTCAAAAAAAGAGTTCCGCTCAATTTTTGGCTAGGAGCAATTAACATAAAGAATGCATTTACGCATCCAGATTTAAGGTTACTGTTTATCACCATATTTACACTTGTGACCGGATTTTCCTTTTTTATTCAATTTCTGCCTCTACACTTAACGCGATACTTTAATATGGAGGGTGATGGGATTGGTCTTGTGTATGGCTTTTTGGGACTAATCGCAGCATTGGTTCAAGGGGGGCTAGTTCGGATTTTTGAAAAAAGGATTTCTCCAAATCGCTTGCTGAGCTTTACGCTCATTTTCTTTTCTATTTCCTACCTCCCCTTTTTATTTTTACAATCAAAGGAGGCTTTTTTTGTGTTCGCTCCCATTCTCATGCTTTTTCAAAGTTTGAGTTTTCCAAACTTATTGGCGATGATATCGAATCGGGCATCGGCTGAGGATCAAGGAAAAACTATTGGAATCAATCAATCCCTGCAATCTCTGGGGGCGTCGTTGTCCTCTTTTCTTGCCGCTTTTTCCATTTCCCTTGACAGTAAAATCATTTTCGTTGTTGGAAGTGTTTGTGCGCTGATGAGTTGGACAATTTTTTTCTTTGGTTTTAGAAATTCTGATAAAAAGAACTGATTATTTGAAGAGTTTAGCACACTTTTTGTTAAGAGGGGCCTACAAAGCCTTAATTCACTTGAATTCGGCGAAGAAAAAAATTAAATTTGCAATTCTTTTAAAAACCGAACGGTAGGAAACGATTATGAAAAAGTCACTTTTACTTACTCTTGCAATTGCTTTCATTTCTTTTGCGAGCTATGCACAAAATGAAGCTGCGCCCGGCACAGACGGAGCAGTTGTTGAACCTGGCGCCGAATTTAAATGGGAAGAAGAAACCCATGATTTCGGCCAAATTCCTCAGGGAACGCCAGCAACCACCCGATATTATTTTACAAACGTTGGTAAGGCACCATTGGTTGTTGAAAATGTAAAACCAACTTGTGGATGCACAACACCGACTTGGACGAAAGAAGAAATCAAGCCCGGCGAACGCGGATTTGTTGAGGCAACTTACAATGCAGCAGCTCCCGGTTCTTTTAATAAAGGGATAACCGTAGTTTCTAATACTTCAACCCCAACAAAAATGTTGTATTTGAAAGGCGAAGTATTGAAAAAAGAAGAAGTTGATTTTCACGACAATGGCATGATGCAAAATCATCAGCCCGGCGACGGCCACGATCATTAATTCTTTTTTGATTTAATAAAAAGGCGAAGGGTTTCCTTCGCCTTTTTTTGTGTTCGGAATTGAAATTATTCTTGCGTTGCCTTTTTACTAAATTCTGCAAAAAAGACTTCCCATGTTTTTGATTTATAGTCTCCGGAACCAAAAAAATGGAGAATCGGAGCCATGTCTTCCGGGCCTCGGTATCCCGCTAGGGGTTGAATCATATTGAATTTTTCGTCTAAAAAAACGATGGTGGGGTAGCTCATTTTTCCGCCCATTAATTCTGCCGCTAATTCATGGTGTCCGTTTCTACCACCGGGCACAAATTTGTATTCTTTTTCGCCAACAAAAATGGAGGCCTTTTGTTCTGCGTCTAATTTTACGACGTGAAATTTTTCAGAAAGGTAGACGGCAATTTCGGGGTTGTTAAATGTCGCAGCATCCATTCGCTTGCA
>JAYSVQ010000457.1:0-3595 GCA_043718485.1 Bacteroidota bacterium | reverse complement strand
CTTGGTTGAGGTTGCCCCCGGGCCTGATGGGGATGAGTGGGATGGAAATGTAGGGGCCCGGTTGTTGTTTAGACTTTGCTCTATGGTTTAACTGATTTTTATATGCCTGATTTTCCATACGAAAAATATCGGGGAGCGAAAGAATGGTCACTCATCGAAACTGCCGTTCAAGAACTCGAAAAAAATAAAGATTTAACGCTTACCACCGACCCCGAATATGTTATCGGATATTTAACAAAATCTGTTCAACCTCAGATTCAAAAAAATGATTTGCGGGTTTTGGTTTTACTCAGTGCTTCACGGGCATTATTGGGCGCGGTTAACTCTAATTTAAGGGGAGTAGCGCTTAGTTATGACCCAAAAAAATTGGTGTTTCGGGCCTATTTCGAGGCAAATGCAACGGAAGATGAAAAGGAACAACTCAACATTGCATTGACCGAAATGATGGCTGATTTAGATTCCCGAATTGAGGAATTTGATTTTGAGCCGATTGTCCTTCCCTTTCCAGAAAAAATGGAGCCCCTTCAAGATTGGGTTTTTTTACGGGCTGAAAACATGAATTGAAAATCGCCCCCAATTTGCAGGGATTTTATTTTTCACTCGTTTCTAAAATTGGCATATAATTTGACTTCCTTTGCGTTAAATTTTCCATTTATGAATCGCATTTTTCTTTTCCTGTTTCTGTTTTTGGGTTTCGGCCTAAATTCTCATTCACAAGTGCTTCAAAACATTGTGAAAACGATAAAAAATTCTTCCGGCCAGGCTTTAAGTCAAGAAGAGGTGGCCAAAGGATTAAAAGAAGCACTCAGTATTGGTTCTAACAATGCAGGGGCATTGGCAAATAAAACAAACGGTTATTTTGCGAATCCAAAAATCAAAATTCCTTTTCCCAATGATGTGAATTATGCAGTTGCGAAATTGAAGCAATTGGGGATGTCGAAGCTTGTTGATGATTTTGTGCTCACCCTAAATCGCTCTGCAGAAACGGCAGCAAAAGAAGCCTCGCCAATTTTTGTAAATGCAATCAAACAAATGTCGATTACAGATGCAATTTCCATTTTGAAGGGAGGCGAAAATGCGGCTACGCAGTATCTTCAAAATACAACACGCAGTAATTTGTTCACTGCATTTATTCCCCACATTAAATTGGCGCTTGCCAAAACAGGGGCAACCAAAAACTGGACAAAAATTACTACCTCTTATAATAAAGTTCCACTCGTTACGCCTATTCAAACAGATTTGGCCAAATACACAACCGACAAAGCGCTTGATGGCTTGTTTTATCTGGTTTCGCAAGAAGAATTAAAAATCAGAAAAGACCCGGCTGCCCGTGTTACCGATTTATTGAAAAAAATATTCGGTTAATCTGAGTTGGCGCTCGCCATGGCTTCTGCAGCCAACCAAGCGGTTGTCCAGGCTGCTTGAAAATTAAACCCTCCGGTAATCGCATCGATGTCGAGCACTTCTCCGGCGAAATAAATTCCGGGAATTTTACGGCTCTCCATCGTTCTGAAATCCACTTCATCTAAGTTTACGCCTCCACAGGTTACAAACTCGTCTTTGTTTGTGCTCTTGCCATTCACCCAAAAATCTGAGGAGAATAATTGTAAACTTAATTTTCTTACGTCTTCTTTTGAAAGATCTGCCCAATTCAAACATCGAATGCGTGAGGCCTGTACCAATCGTTCCCAAAATCGACCGGGAATACCCGGAACCGGTGTAGTGATTAATTTCTTTCGTGCATTGACTTGCGAAAATTTCGTCATGGCTTCAATCACTTCATCGAGCGTTTCTTTGCGCGAAAAATTCACTTTGAGAGAAAACAGATATTTTTTCTCTTGAATTTCACGGGCCGCCCATGCTGAAAGTCGCAGAATTACCGGACCCGTGAGACCCCAATGTGAAATAAGTAGGGGGCCTTTGGTTTTATACTCAATGCCATCTATTTCACAGGCTACATCTTGCATACTAATCCCGGCAAGGCCTTCTATTCTTCTGTCGTTAATGTTAAAAGTGAATAGTGACGGAATTGGCTTTTCTATAGTATGACCTAACCTCTTTAGGTTATCCCAAATTTGAAAATTTGAGCCGGTAGCGATTAATATTTTTTGTGCGGAAAACATGGGGCCTTTCGCCACTTGCACTTTCCATTCTTTGCTTTTTCCGACAGGTGCAATGATGTGCGCAACAGGGGTTCGATTCCAACATTTTACACCGGCATCGTTTGCCGCTTTTACCAAACAATCCACTACTTCTCTGCTATTGTTAGAAACAGGGAAAACCCTTCCATCTGCTTCGGTCTTCAATTTTACGCCCCGACCCTCAAACCAATCCATGGTATGTTGAACATGAAAACGGTTGAATGGACCGAGCAAGGCCTTTTCTCCGCGGGGGTAATTTTTTACTAATTCCTTGGGCTCGAAACAGGCATTGGTAAGGTTACATCTTCCTCCACCTGAAATTCTCACTTTTCCCAAATAATTGGGTGAAGATTCCAACAGCGTTACTTCGGCCTCAGGCTGTAACTCGGCAATGCGTATGGCAGCAAAAAAACCGGCAGCGCCGCCGCCGATAATGAGAATTGAAATTTTTTTTCCTGCCATTTTGTTTTACAAAGTAACGCCAAATCGCATTTACTTCCTTGCCTTAATCAAGCTATCCAGCCGCCCCCAATAACATCATCGCCCTCGTAAAACACGGCGGCTTGCCCGGGGCTGATTGAGCGCACAGGCTCAGAAAAAATTACATCAATTTCTGTATCAGAAACCTGATGCAGAATGGAGGCTGCGCCTTCATCTTTGTATCGAATTTTGGTTACCGAAAACACATCATCGGTCAGCCTTTCGAATTTTTGCAAATTCACTTTCCGTACATGCATTTTACGATCCAAGAGTTCCTCCTCTTTTCCGATAAAAACGGTATTCGTGGTGGCATCAATTTTTGTGACAAAAAAGGGCTCTCCCATAGCAATAATACCCTTTCTTTGGCCAATGGTGTAATAGGGAAAACCCTTGTGCTTACCGACAATGGTGCCATCGGCCAACACAAAATTTCCACCTTCTACCCTTTTCTCTAAACCCGGTACCCGGTGATTGAGAAAACCGTGGTAATCATTATCGGGAATAAAGCATATTTCATAAGACTCCGGTTTTTTCACCAAGGCTTCAAAACCCATTTCCATCGCCATTTTTCGAATATCGGGTTTATGAAAACCGCCAATCGGAAAAAAAGTGCGGGAAAGACTTTCTTGCGAAACACCCCACAACACGTAACTCTGGTCTTTATTTTGATCGAGACCTTTTGAAATTACAAATCGCTCATTCACAGAACGCACTTTTGCATAGTGTCCGGTGGCGATAAACTCACATCCCAATTTATCGGCACGGCGCAAAAGCGCATCCCATTTTATATGGGTATTGCACATCACACAGGGGTTTGGCGTTCTGCCGGCCAAGTATTCCTCCACGAAATAATCAATAACACTTTCACCAAACTCCTCACGTATGTCGAGAATCAAATGGGTGAAACCTAATTTAACCGCAATTTCCCTGGCATCGTTAATGGAATCGAGACTGCAACAACCCGTTTCCTTTTT
>JAYSVQ010000456.1:0-3601 GCA_043718485.1 Bacteroidota bacterium | reverse complement strand
GCGAAAAAATATTCAGAAGTAATACGGGAGGCCTATCTTGGACAAACATTACCAGCAGTTTGTTAGACAATTCGAGTGTTCAAAGTATTTTACCGATTGGTGGCACAGACGATGGCGTTTATTTAGGCACAAATAAAACGGTTTGGTATCGAAACAACCTGCACAGCAATTGGCAAATTCATGCAACGGGTTTACCTTTTGTTATTTCTACAACCCAACTTCGCCCATTTTATCGGGATGGAAAATTGAGAATGGCATCCTATGGAAAAGGGATTTGGGAAGCCCAATTATTCGAGGCTCAAACGCCGGTGGCACAACCTATGGTTGACAAGTTAACAAGCTCTTGTTTGCGGGATACTTTTTACTTCGACGATTATTCGATGTTAAACCATAGTGGCGCCTCATGGCTTTGGTCAATTACCGGCCCTTCTGCTCCTGCCTATGTGAGTAACACAAACGCGCGAAATCCAAAAGTGGTTTTTGCCCAACCGGGAAATTATACCGTTAGCTTAACGGTGAGCGATGGCGGTGGACAAAGCGACACAAAAATTATTGCCAACATGGTTTCTGTTTCAGCTGATTGTGCCGCTGATACCGTTCCCGGCATGGCTATTAGCTTAGATGGAAATGGTGATTTTGTGGAATGTGCGGCACTAAACTTAAACTCAAATACAGTTACCATTTCAGCATGGATAAAACCCAATGGCGCTCAAAATGACTGGGCGGCTGTTGTTTTTTGCAGAGGCGGAAATTCTACCTTAGGATTAAGTGTGAAAAGTAATGATGAGTTACGTTACCACTGGGCCGGCGGAGGCTGGGGTTGGGCTTCAGGATTATTTGTGAATTGGAACGAATGGAATCACGTTGCAATGGTCGCCTATCCGGATTCTATGATTTTATATGTGAATGGAATCGCAGTTAAAAATATTGCCACACTTGCAGCCGAAGAATTCGATGCCCCCATTCAAATCGGTTTAGATAACAACTCAAATACCCGGTGCTTTAATGGCCTGATTGATGAAGTTTGCATTTACAACCGCAGTTTATCTAGAAATGAAATACGGGAAAAAATGCACCTTACCCGCGACCCTTTAACTGACCCGGCTTTAGTTGCCTATTATCAATTCAACGAATTAAGCGGGCCTGTACTTGACCGGGCTGGATTAAAACACGGTACCCTTTCCGGAAATTCTTTGCGTGCAATTTCTACGGGTCCTTTCGCAAAGGGAAGAAGCTTTAGACAATCCATCACAGCCCCGGGGAGTTATTCTTGCCCGGGAACCGGGCTCTTGCTTGGATTCAATACAGGCACAGTTCCAAATGGAGAAATAGTAACGAGTAGATTATTTTATACCCCAGACCAATTACCCGGCTGCACAAGTTGGAATCCCGGCAACTACTGGATTATTAACAATTATGGAACCAACTTCACTATTGGGCCGATGGGATTTGTATTTTTTGATTCCGTAAATGTAGATGGGACACTACCCACAAATGGCTTTCAACTATTTTCGAGAAATTTTAATGCAGACGGAAACACTTGGGGTTCTTTTCTTTCGAATTCCACATCTGCGGTTTCCGGGTTATTTGGCACGCTCGAATTCGCAAGCAATCCGAATCTGAGTCAATTGGGCCAAATTATTTTAACGCACAATACAAGCATCGATTCAAATCAAATTTGCGACGGAGACAGTATCTTGTTAGGGGGCATCTGGCAAAGCCTAGCAGGAACCTACATCGATTCGCTTTCAGGAGTTGGAGGCTGCGACAGCATCACGCAAATTATTCTTACTGTGTTACCTTCCCCAAATCCAGTTATTTCCCTAATAAACGACACCCTTTTCTCAAATGAAAGCGGAACCTATCAATGGTATTTGAATGGAAATAGTATTGCAGGTGCCACAAATGCACAACATCATCCCCTTACTCCAGGTGCTTATTACGTTGTCGTTACAGGAATGAATGGATGCGATAAAACTTCGGCCTCCTACTATTACCAAATTGCGGGCTTACAACCCTCCCATACCCAAGTGCCATTGCTTTCACCCAATCCGGTAAGCAACATTTCTTCCCTAAAAATTGAAACATGGAGAGAAAATGAAATGACACTTGAAATTATGGATAGCAAAGGCGCACTCGTCTTGAAAACGAAAATCACAAAAACCGGTCAGGTGCAACTCAAAAATCTAGCAAAAGGATTGTATCCCTATCGTATTTATGATGAAGTAGATTCGTTTACCGGAAGGATAATGTTGGAGTAGGGATTTTTAATGGGTTCAATTAGAAAAAATGAAATTGGTATTCAACATTGTTCGGATATTAAAGTTGGCTAAAATTAATTTTCACCTCAAACGAAAAACCTGAAAAAAATTTAAAATGAATCCTCCCTATCCTATTTGGCTATATCGAATTACCCACATCAATAATTTAGAGGCAATCATTGATTGCGGGGGCCTGGTTTCAGCACAATCTCACCTTGCAAATCCTAAATTCATAAGGATTGGAGATTCAACAATGATTGATTATCGTAGAAAGGTTTTAGTACCCAACCCTCCCGGGGGAACACTTTCAGATTACATTCCATTTTACCTTGGACCTCGTTCTCCAATGCTTTTGCAAATTGCTACTGGATACGAAGGCGTTACGCAGATTCCGCAGGAAGAAATTATTTACCTGATCAGCAACGTAGATGAAATTACATCTAGAAATATTGAGTATTTTTTTTTCCGATGGTCATGCAAGGAGTATGACAACAACCTATTATACCCAACCTATAGATTTTGCAAAATTAGATTGGGAGGCGATTTCTGCAACCAACTGGGGAAGCAATAACCAAGACCTTAGGCGGAAAGAAAAGAAACAGGCTGAATTTCTTGTAAAAAGATTTGTTCCACTCGAAGCAATTCAATTTTTTGGTGTTTTCAATTCCTGGGCAGCTGAAAAAGCACAAAAAATGCTTGAAAAGCATAACTTGCAGACGGAAATCAAGATTTCCCCCTCCAAATTGTATTATGATCACCTATAACACAGGAAATATACTCGAAGCCAGCGCCGAGGCTTTGGTAAATACAGTCAACACAGTTGGCGTTATGGGAAAAGGGATAGCCCTTCAATTCAAGAATAAATTTCCAGATAACTTCAGAAGGTACGCAGAGGCAGTTAAAACCGGTGAATTGCGAATTGGAAAAGTTTTTGTTGTGCATTACAACCACCATAAAGGTGTTAAATACATAATTAATTTTCCAACCAAAGAACATTGGCGCAATCCATCAAAAATGTCATGGATTGAAACTGGACTAGATGACTTAGCTGAAAAAATTATATTTCTAAAAATCCAAACTATTGCACTACCGCCATTGGGTTGTGGAAATGGCAAACTGAATTGGGAGGAGGTAAAACCTCTAATAGAAAAAAAATTGGCCCATTTGTCGTGCAATGTAATGGTGTATGAACCCTCACGTGAAATCCGGGAAATTCTGGCAAAAGAGAAAAAAACAAAAACCCCTCACCTAACCCCTGCAAGGGCAATGATTCTTCATTTACTTTTTCGGTACAGAGCCCTTGGGGAATTTGCAAGTGAATTTGCCGCTGAAAAATTGAG
>JAYSVQ010000455.1:0-3608 GCA_043718485.1 Bacteroidota bacterium | reverse complement strand
TTGCTTGCCGGAATGTTTAGGTGCAATAAAATCTGACAAAGAGATATTGTGAATGTCAGTTCCTTTCTCGGCTTGTTGGCGGAGGTTATGAAATTTTGTAAGTACCTCATTTCGTTTGTTTGAGGTGTACACTTCAATATCGTCTGCGTTAACGGTATTTGCAGGAAAAATACCCAGCACTCCATTTGCTTTCAATTCTCCACTTGCGATAATGGAATCGAGCAAGGTATTGGCATCATTCCACAATTTATTTGCCTCTACCCCTATTTCCGGATGGTCAAATATATCGGGAAAGCGACCCTTTAATTCCCATGTTGAGAAAAAGGGAGTCCAGTCTATATAGCTCCGTAACTCCTCGAGGGGAAAGTCAGCAAAAACTTTGATTCCGGTATGTTTAGGTTGTGGAATTTCATAGGCATCCCAATCGATTTGGAAAGCATTTTGGCGTGCCGCAATCAAAGGCAGAAAAGCTTTTCCCTTTTCACGGCGAAAATGGTCTTCCTTTAGTTTTATATACTCTTCTTTTGTTTTGGAAACAAATTCAGCCGAGCGGTCGGGGCTCAATAAATTACTGACAACGGGAACACTTCGAGAGGCATCAAGTACATGCACAACCGGACCTGAATAAGCAGGCGCAATTTTTACGGCGGTATGAACACGAGAAGTGGTAGCACCGCCAATCAATAGTGGCATTTTCATGTTCCTACGCTCCATTTCTGCGGCTACATATACCATTTCATCTAAAGATGGCGTAATGAGTCCGCTGAGGCCAATCACATTACAATTCTCGGCGATGGCAGTATCCAATATTTTTGCAGTCGATACCATCACGCCCAGGTCAATCACTTCATAGTTATTGCAGCCCAATACCACACCTACAATATTTTTTCCAATGTCGTGCACATCCCCTTTTACGGTAGCCATCAAAACTTTTCCGGCCGGGCCTGCTGCGGGATTTCTTTTCTTTTCTTCTTCAATAAAGGGAATCAAAATAGCGACGGCTTTTTTCATTACCCTTGCGCTTTTTACCACTTGGGGCAAAAACATTTTTCCGGAGCCGAATAAATCACCGACCACATTCATTCCGTCCATTAAAGGCCCTTCGATAACTTGCAGCGGACGCTCAAATTGAAGTCTTGCTTCTTCAGTATCTAAGTCAATAAAATCGGTAATGCCCTTTATCAAAGCATGTTTTAGACGATCATTCACAGGCCACGAACGCCATTCCTCTTTGGTTGTTATTTTTTCTTTTGCACCCGTTTTTACGGAATCGGCAAACTCAACCAATCGCTCGGTCGCATCGGGTCTTCGGTTAAAAAGCACATCCTCTACCCTTTCCAACAAGTTTTCATCTATATCGGAATAGACTTCAAGCTGACTGGCATTTACAATGCCCATATCCATTCCGGCTTTTATCGCATGATAAAGAAAAGCAGAATGCATGGCTTCACGCACGACATCATTTCCTCTAAACGAAAAAGAAAAATTACTGACGCCACCACTCACTTTTGCCAAGGGAAGATTTTCCTTTATCCACTTTGTTGCATTGATAAAATCTACACCATAATTATTATGCTCTTCAATTCCTGTAGCTACAGTAAGAATATTGGGGTCGAGAATTATATCTTGTGGAGGAAAGCCTGCCTTATCCACCAATAAACGGTAAGCACGTTCGCAAATCTCGATTCGTCTTTCAAAAGAATCTGCTTGGCCTTGCTCATCAAACGCCATTACGACAACTGCTGCACCAAAGCGGCGAATTTCTTTGGCTTGTTGAAGAAAAATTTCTTCTCCTTCCTTTAAGCTTATAGAATTTAATATGCCTTTGCCTTGTTGGGTTTTGAGGCCTGCATGTAAAACCGAAAATTTAGATGAGTCAACTGTAATGGGAAGTTTGGCGATATCGGGCTCGGCACCCATAAGGTTTAGAAAGCGTTTCATGACGGCTTCTGAATCCAACATACCCTCATCCATATTTACATCGAGCACTTGCGCGCCGCCCTCAACCTGGTCGCGGGCTACAGAGAGCGCTTCGTCGTATTGTTCAGAAAGTATGAGGCGTGCGAATTTTTTTGAACCTGTTACATTGGTGCGTTCCCCTATATTCATGAAATTACTTTCGGGGCGATAGATTACAGGTTCCAGGCCGGAAAGGCGCAACCAAGGCTTCAATTCAGGCACTAAGCGTGGTGTACAATCTTTAACGGTTTCTGCCATTGCGGCAATATGGTCGGGCATGGTACCACAACATCCGCCTACAATATTTACAAAGCCACTGCGTGCGAAATCATGTATAGATGCTTTTAACTCGAGTGGGGTTTCATCATAGCCACCGAAGGCATTGGGTAAACCTGCATTTGGATATACGCTCACATAAACCGGACAAACTCTGGACACTTCTTCAAGAAAGGGTCGCATTTGTTTTGCGCCAAGGGCGCAGTTTAAACCTATGGTGAGCAGATTTCGACAATGAGAAACGGAAATTACAAATGCCTCTGCTGTCTGTCCGGAAAGGGTGCGCCCGCTGAGGTCGGTAATGGTTCCTGAAATCATGACGGGAATCTCGACTTGCTTTTCGTCCATCACTTTATCGATGGCATAAATTGCCGCTTTGCAATTCAGGGTATCAAAAACGGTTTCGACTAATAAAATATCAACTCCACCATCCACCAAACCCTGCACTTGTTCTGTATATGCTTTTACTAAATCATCGAAAGATACTGCACGGTAACCCGGGTCGTTTACATCGGGAGAAATGGAAGCGGTTTTATTTGTTGGCCCTACTGCTCCTGCAACGAAGCGCGGTTTGCTCGGGGTTTTTTTCGTAAATTCATCCACCGCAGCACGTGCGATTTTTGAGGCTTCAAGGTTTATTTCATAGACCAAATGCTCACAGGCATAATCGGCTTGGGAATAAAAATTGGCATTAAAGGTATTTGTTTCGATTATATCTGATCCTGCCATTAAGTAGGCACGATGAATTTCGCCGATTATATCCGGGCGGGTTAACACCAAAATGTCGTTGTTGCCTTTCAAGTCATGGGTATGATTCTTTAATATTTCGCCACGAAAATCAGATTCCTCCAATTTATGTTGTTGAATCATCGTGCCCATAGCACCATCAAGAACCAAAATGCGTTCTTTAAGAATATCTCTAAATTTTTGAATCATTTGAAATGCAGTGTTTCGTTTTCGGGACTTCAAATCCCTAAGCCAAAAGAGGATTCAAAGTTAGGCAATTGGGAATAAAAATGAGGGATTGCCTTAAGGCTGAATCCAAAGTTTTCGATGAAACTGACCCCTATCGCCTGAAATGCGGCACAAATACACGCCTGCCGTCCAATCTGAAAGAGAAAGACTGCCCTTTCCACTTTCAAAACGGTGGTTGTACATTTTTTTTCCGCTTAAATCGAATATTTCAAAAAGCCATGGTCCCGAATCGGGAAGAGAAAAAAACAAGGCTGTACGCGCAGGATTTGGGTACAAAAAAACCGAGGCGCTGAAGTCGGGTTCTTTGTCTGCAGTAAGCGAGCAATTACTTGAAGCTTGCACCACATTTCTCAGGGTTTTTCTGCCATTGGGAACATGTTGTTGCATGTAGGTAAGCC
>JAYSVQ010000454.1:0-11256 GCA_043718485.1 Bacteroidota bacterium | reverse complement strand
AAAAGTTTGATGTACCCATACCGAGGTACACAAGCTACCCAACCGTTCCTTTTTGGGATAGCAGCACCTTAAATGAAGCGAAATGGAAGGAAATGGTTTTGGCTCGTTTTGAAAAAGAAAACAGAAACCTTTGCCTTTACCTTCACCTACCTTTTTGTGAAAGTCTTTGCACTTTTTGTGCATGCAATAAAAGGATAACCGTAAATCACGCGGTTGAGCAACCCTATCTTTCCACGCTACTAAAAGAATGGAATATGTATCTGAAATTATTTGGTCAAAAACCGGTGATTTCAGAAATGCATTTAGGAGGTGGCACCCCAACTTTTTTTAGTCCGGAACATTTAACTGAATTACTTAAAAGTATTTTACAAGAGGCCGAAGTTCATTCAGAGGCCGAATTCAGCATTGAAGTTCATCCTAATTATACACAAACCCAACACCTTAAAGCCTTGAGCGATTTAAGATTTAATCGCATCAGCATTGGGGTTCAGGATTTCGACCCTGAAGTGCAGTATGTGATTAATAGAATCCAAAGCTTCGAACAAACCGAAAAAGTGGTAAGAGAGGCAAGGGAGTTCGGCTTTTCAAGTGTCAACATAGATTTGGTGTACGGTCTTCCCCGTCAAAAAGTAAGTAGCGTTGAGCATACCGTAAATAAAATCTGCGAACTAAAACCCGACCGCATCGCCTTTTATTCATACGCGCATGTTCCCTGGAAAAGCAAAGTGCAGCGTCGTTACTCAGATGCCGACATTCCACCGGCAGAGGAGAAATGGGCTATGTACCAAAAAGGCCGGGAAATGCTTGTGGATGCAGGATATAAGGTAATCGGTATGGACCACTTTGCTTTACCTGAAGATAAATTATTCACTTCTATGCATTCCGGAAACTTGCATAGAAATTTTATGGGCTATACGACCACAAACGACAAACTTTTGATCGGCTTAGGTGCATCTTCAATCGGTGATGCCTGGAATGCTTTTGCTCAAAATGAAAAAGATGTTGACCTCTATTCGCAAACCGTTCAAGCCGGGAAATTGCCTATTGTAAACGGGCATTTACTTAATCAGGATGACCTTATCATCAGGCAAATGATTTTAGATTTAATGTGCAGGCATTCTTGTTCCTTAGAAAATTTACCCGGAGATGATGAATTTCATTCTGCTGTGAATAAGAAAATGGAGGGATTTGAAACTGAAGGTCTCTTGACCAGAGAGGGAAATCAAATTTCGATTATAGAGAAGGGTCAAATGTTTGTCCGATTGATTTGCGCTGCATTGGACATAAAACTTTGGAATCATAAAACTGAAGATAGCCTTTTTAGTAAAGCCATTTAAAAAAACAACCTAACTAATATGAGTGTCAAGAAAAAGTTCTTCGTTTTTACCTTAATTACAATCGTGCTTATTGCATTGGATCAGCTCACCAAGCAGGTCGCCAAAGCCTATTTAGAAAACACCCCGCCTATTACCATGCTCAACGATATGGTGCGGCTTCTGTACATAGAAAATACCGGCGCTTTTCTTTCACTCGGTGATAATTTGGGAAAAATTCCGGGGCTAATTTTTCTGACATTACTTCCCCTCATTCTATTAGGGTTTTTACTCTTTGAATTAAATAGAAGAAAAGAAAGCATAACGAAAGCAGAACTTATCGTTTTCGCTCTCATTTTTGCGGGAGGTGCCGGAAACATGATTGACCGCATTTTAAATGACCGAAGCGTTATCGATTTTATGAACGTTGGCATCGGAAACCTGCGAACCGGAATTTTCAATGTCGCCGACATGTACATCATGGCAGGAGCGATTTGGATGCTTTTATTGTACTTTAAAAAGAAATCGGGGATGCCTGAAGTTGGTGAGGTTAAGGAAGGGGAGTGATTAGAAAATTACAACTTCCTAATGAGTTCAAACGTGCGAAAAATTTAGATTTTCGAGTGCTTTTGCAACGTTTGGCCATTTCCCCTTTATTTCGTATTCTTAAACCCCAAATAAAAATGTTATGAATACAAATGAAGTAGCGAAGCGCTTTTATGAGCTTGCACAACAAGGTCAATTCGACCAAATCCAAAATGAATTATTCAGCAATGACGCGGTAAGCTTGGAGCCGGAAGGTGCGGCTTTGCAAACAGCTAAGGGCTTGGACAAAATTCGTGAAAAAGGAAAACAATTCAATGAGGGTGTTGAAGAGATGCATGGTGGGTATTGTGGTGAACCGCAGATTGCGGGGGATTATTTTTCATGCACTATGGGAATGGATGTAACCATGAAAGGCATGGGCAGAATGAAAATGGATGAAATTGCTGTCTATGAGGTGAAAAATGGAAAAATTGTAAAGGAACAATTCCATTATAACATGGGTAACAACTAATTCTGGTTTTCTTAATGGGAAGGGATGCATTTCGCAAACGGAATGCATCCTTTTCTTTTTAGAAAGAAAAAAAATTATGGCTTCGATTTTTCTTTGACCGCTGTTTCCAGCATTCCTAAAAAATTTGAGAGGGGTACGCCATGTACCCAAGCTGCGGTTTTCACGGTAATAAATCGAGTGATGATTTTTCGCAAGCCAAATCCTCCAACTCTTTTCACGCCAAAGATTTCCATGATTTCGGCAATGTCTCCATATTCTTTTAAAATATCGGATACATAGGTTTTTTCTGTAATCTTCATAAAGAAATTATTGAGTAGAGTAAAACGGAAGTAAAAGCAATCGAAATTTAGCAGAGTACGATTCTCAACTGTAAAAGTTCATTTAAATGAGATTCTTCCCAAATGGAATGCCTTGTCTTCAATTAAGAAAGCTATGCTTTCATCCTTAAGAAAACATTTGGGTATCCCAGAAACCTAATTTAATTTCCCTTTCAATTATGGAAATCCATTTTACTGAAGCAAAGCCCGGGTTATTCAAAACCCTTTTTATACTTTTTCTCTTGGCCAGCACGCCACCCTTTGCGATGATTTTGGTTCATTGCCTTTCAGAATTTGAGGGTTCTTTCTTGCTTTTAGGAAAAACCATTTGGAATGAAGGTTTCTTGCAGATTTTATCGGATGCAGTGGTTCCGTATCTATTGGGAAGCAAAACGGCTTGGCTTATCATAGGCGTTCATGCTTCAGCTCAATTGCTCATGATGAAAATTTTGCCCGGAAAAAAATATTTCGGAACGCTCAGCCCCAAAGGAAATTTACCCGAATACAAAAACAACGGCCTTTTTTCATATCTTATTTCAATAGGATTGTTTCTTTTTTGCACTGAGAGATTGGGTTGGTTTTCAGCCGGGATTGTCTTTGACCATTTTAGAGAATTGTTGGGTGCGCTCAATTTGCTTGCACTCCTTTTTTGTTTACTCTTATATTTCAAAGGCAGATTCTCGCCTTCAAGCAGCGACAACAGCCAAACCGGAAATTTTCTATTCGATTATTATTGGGGCACGGAATTGTATCCCCGCATACTAGGCTGGGATGTGAAAATGTTTACCAATTGCCGATTTGGAATGACAGGTTGGGCCTTGTGTGTGATTTCGTTTGCCTTTGCTTCTTTTGCTCGTTTAGAATTTTGGGATTGGGGAATTGTGGCCTCTGGTTCGCTAATTGTTATTTACCTTTTCAAATTTTTTATTTGGGAAGCTGGCTACATGCGCTCAACTGATATCATCACCGACCGCGCCGGATTTTATATTTGCTGGGGTTGCTTGGTTTGGGTTCCGGCTATTTATACTTCACCCATTCATTTTATGGTCAATCATGAAACAGGCATTTCTCCAATGCTTGCCTTACTTATTTTTGTACTTGGCAACATCGCTATCTGGACGAATTATTGGACAGACCGCCAACGCATGCGTGTGCGAAACACAAATGGCGAAACCAAGATTTGGGGCAAAGCACCTATACTCATTTTCGCGAAGTACAAAACACCCTCAGGCATGGAACAAGAAAATGTATTGCTCGCCTCCGGTTTTTGGGGACTTGCGCGCCATTTTCACTACTTGCCTGAGATAGGTGCCGCTTTTTTCTGGACGGTTGCCGCAGGCTTCCAATTTTTCGCTGCCTGGTTTTATGTTCTTTTTCTCACTATTTTATTGGTTCACCGCACTTTTAGGGATGAAGAAAAATGCGCCAATAAGTATGGCGCGTATTGGGATGCGTACAAGAAAAAGGTGAAGTGGAAAATAATTCCTGGAATTTTTTAAATTCCCTTTGGATTGGAAAATGGCTATCAAAAATAACAAGGCTATCCGTTTATTGGCTTCGGACACCTCCCTAGAACAGTTTGTGTTAAGGCATCCTAAACATTAAAATCAAGAAAGTTTCTTAATACTCCCGAATTAATACATCGGTAGGAATTCCTAGCACTTCATGAAGTCTCCGAATCATCTCCAAAGACAACTTTCTTTTTCTGTTTAATATTTCACTCACCCTACTTTTCAATCCTATAACTTCTGAGAGGTCTTTTTGGGTGTAACCCAATTGCTCCATTCTAAATTTTATGGCTTCGATAGGATCAGGAAGGTCAATGGTGAATTTATTTTTTTCATACGCCTCTATGAGAAGGCTAAGCAATTCCAACTCATCCCCATCTTTAGTACCCTTTTTCGCATCAAAAATCACTTCTAATCTTTTCAAAGCCTTTTGATATTCCTTTTCTGATTTAACTACCTTCCAATCCATAATTTTCTATATTGAGTTCGAATCTATTTTATCATACTGCGCATGAGTTCCGACAAATCTAATCCAAACAATTTCATAGCTGTAATTTATTCGAACTACTAATCGGTACCTATTTCCTTTGATATTGAAAACCACCCTATTATCATTTAAAATGCTTGCGGAAGGGTAATCAATTTTAATATCTCCTGGACCTTTCCATTTCGCTTCCTCAGCTTCCTTGTACCAAGACTTAAGTTGTTGTTCACAGTCATTGTACTTCAACCAAAAATTTCGAAGGCTTCGTTTTGCAATGACTCTCACAAGAGTAAAGATAATAAAAAGTTCCCAAATTGGGAACCCGTCTTGAAAAAAAAATTTACCCCTTCAAAAAAAGTCGCAACCCATGTAAATTAGGGCTAATTTGGGGAACAATTACCTAATGGAAACAACATGCTCGGTAAATACATTAGGCAAAGTCACTCCAAGATGTTGTTTTGATGGTATCGCATTTTGCGATACCATCATTTCGGTTTCCATTTCTGTTCATTGGAACATAAAATGATCTGGGAATTATTAGTATTTCTATTACGGTTAATGCAGAAAAGCGAGTCCGACTTCGCAAAGCCGGACCCTAAATGAAATGGGGACTAGAAAAAACTGAACCGATTATGAATTAATCAACGTTATCGTGAAGGAAAGTATTGTTATCACTTAACTCATACTTATTCTCATACACCTCATCAATCGAAATGCGAGAAAGTTTTTTGCGCTCTGCGCTGATATCTGTTTCTTCTAAATTAATTCGCTTGCGAATGTAGGCCGGCACATCTTCGAGTGTATTCAGGCTATCGGGATTGTGAAAATTGAAGTCTGAGTTTTTCAATTTCCGCATCCTTTCCTCTAACAAATTTTCGGGCGTGCTTTCATTTTTTATCGGTTCCGGTTTTTTGGGAGATGGCGCTTCTTTCTCAGGAGTTGATGGCCTGAACAATTCAAGACTCAAATCAATTTCAGCATTAAGGGTCAAATCCCTTTTCTCAGATTGAACTGAGCTGCTTAAATCCATTACTGTGCGTTTCACCGCTTCCTGGTTCGGGTCTTTGCGGGTAAATCCGGTTGCGATTACGGTTACGCTCAACTTATCACCCATGCTTTGATCGTAAACGGTACCGAAAATAATATCTGCATTATCACCGGCGGCTTCCTGAATATGCTCAATGATGGCGGTGGTTTCGTCGAGTCTTAAAGAATCTTCGGCAGCATTAATGTTCACCAAAATTCCACGTGAACCTTCGATGCTTACATTGTCGAGCAGAGGAGATGAAATTGCGTCTTCAGCCGCACGAATGGCCCTATCTTCACCTTCATAACAAGCAGTACCCATAAGTGCGGTGCCTCCATCTTTCATGATGGTTTGCACATCGGCAAAGTCAACATTGATGTAACCTTCACGGGTAATGATTTCTGCAATGCCTTTTGCTGCATCACACAAAACCTGGTCTGCCTCTTCAAAGGCTTTTTTCATCGTTACATTTTGTCCAAATATTTTGGTGAGGTTGTCGTTATTGATGACCAAAAGTGTGTCTACGCTTTTTTGCAATTCACGAATACCTTCCATCGCCTGCGCCATTCTTTTCTTTCCCTCAAAACGAAAAGGCGTGGTTACAATTGCAACAGTTAGAATGCCCATTTCTTTTGCAAGACCTGCAATTACGGGTGCGCCACCGGTTCCGGTTCCGCCGCCCATACCTGCAGTCACAAACACCATTTTGGTTTTGTTACGAAGCAATTCTTTGATTTGCTCCATACTTTCCAAGGCCGCGAGTCGGCCCGTTTCAGGATTTGCACCCGCACCAAGACCTTCAGTTTTGTTTACACCCAATCTTACCCGATTGGGAACTTGGGCGATATCCAAGGCCTGACTATCGGTGTTGCAAATGATAAAATCTACGCCAACAATTCCTTTCAGGTACATATTATTTACAGCGTTACCACCGCCACCGCCAACGCCAATCACCTTGATGATTGAATTTTGGTTTTTCGGCATTACAAATTCCATTGCCATAGTTTTATTTTTTATTCTGTTTATCTTCTGTTTCTATAACTATTAATTCCAATTTGAGACTATTCAATAAAGTCTCCCGTATTTGAAATGGTGCTTTCAAACCACTTCTTTACTTTATCGACAAAACTCGTATTCGGTGGATTCAACTCTTCGTCAATGACAGCCGCGCCAACTTTTTCTTTTCCATTGACACGCAGCATTGGGGTTTTGGTTTTGTTTCTTTCTACCGTAGGTGCTGAACCCTCATGCAGACCGCGAATCACGAGTCCAACACCGGTTGCATACATTGGGCTATTTACTTCTTCTACCATTCCGCTGGCGAGATGCTCAGAAGGCTTACCAACGCGAGTATCAATGCCCGTAACAAATTCCATGAGTTGGCGAATGTTTGCCAGCATGGAACCGCCCCCTGTAACTACAATTCCGCCCACCAATTTTTTCTCGTAGCCTGAATTCTTGATTTCGGCTGCCACGAATTCCATTATTTCTTCCATTCTGGATTGAATGATGCTGGCAAGCGTCTTTCTTCGAATTTCTTTTGCAGGGCGATCTTTCAACCCGGTAATAGAAATTATTTCATCTTCACGAATTTCAGTAGCTAGTGCCGATCCGAATTTAATTTTTAATAATTCAGCCTGACGTTTCATGACCTGACAACCCTGGCGAATGTCTTCGGTGATGATGTTTCCGCCAAAAGGAATGACCGCAGTATGGCGAATAATATTGTCTTGAAAAATCGCAATGTCAGTTGTTCCACCGCCAATGTCAACGAGGCAAACGCCGGCTTCCATTTCTTCTTCAGAAAGCACAGCAGATGCGGAGGCAAGGGGCTCAAGAATGAGTTCTTTTGCTTCCAATCCCCCTTTTCGCACACATTTATAAATATTATTTGCGGCGGTAGTTTGGCCGGTAACAATATGAAAATTGCCTTCTAAACGCACACCTGACATACCGACCGGGTCTTTAATTCCGATTTGACTGTCAACGGTATATTCTTGTGGCAAAACGTGAATGATTTCAGTTCCAGGCGGAGTCGCAATGCGAAACATATCCTGATGTAAACGCCGCACATCGGGAGTGGTAATTTCTAGATCGGGATTAGCCAACGTAATAATCCCTTTGTGCTGCATTGAGCGAATGTGCTCGCCTGCGATGCCGACATGGACAACTCCGATTTCTACACCGGATTGCTTTTCGGCCTCCATAACGGCAGCTCGAATCGCCTCAACGGTTTTATCAATATTGATAACAACCCCGCGACTTACTCCGTCAGATTCAGCTTTGCCAAATCCGAGGATATTGATTTTGCCGAATTCGTTCAGCTTACCAACGATGGCACAGACCTTTGTGGTGCCAATGTCAAGTCCTACTACAATCTTTTCTGTTGACATGTTTGTATTTAAAGCCAGTTAAATTTCTTTTGTGCGACAACCTGTCCCTCAAATCTCAAATCCACTTTTCCATAGCGGTCCCAACCGGTGTGGTTTAAAACAGAAGCAATAAAGCGACTGAGTGCATCCAATTTTTCATCGATGCGTTCCGGTTTTCCAAAAACAATTTCCAAATCCCCTACTTCTGGAAATAAGGTGATGGAACCTTTTCTGTCGATATAAATTTCAGAGATGAAAGCTTTGAAAAATGGATCTTGATTCACCTTTTCAATGAAAGGCAAAACCGAGCGAAGCCTTTCATCTTTAATTGTATCCACCGGTGTTAATTCCTCTTCATAGTCACCCCTGAGCAACATAACATCGGCAGGGTAATTCAGCGAAGGTGGAAACTTTGTAAAATGCTCATCCAAATAAAATGAAACTCCGGTTTCACTCAAGAACCTGACGATGGGCGTTCGCATTTTCACTTCGGCTGTGAGCGAACCATCATTTCTGTAAAACACTTCTGCTTCATCAACCCATTGATTTGAATCGAGTGCATATTCAATTTCGTCAATGCGAATGGCGCCAACGGCAGAACCCTCAATGGGCCTACCATTTCGTTTTGCCATCAAGGTCTTCACCCCTTCAGAATCGAGGAAAAAATTCTCCTTACCGTCATTAATTAAAACGCGAACTTCTTTTATTTCTTTACCGCTACGATTTGCACCGGCAAAGCCCATCACCACCCAAATCAGGATGAATGTGCCGGCCCATGCCAATATTCGCAGTTTCATTTTCATGCTTTTATCTTCTCTAGCATTTCCCTGATGGGCTCGACGCAAGCATCAATATCACCTGCACCGATCGTCAAGAAAACGGTTTTATCTTTAACCTGCTCCCGAAGTATTTCGGGCAATGCCTCCTTCTCAGCGATTCGTTTCGTTTTTATACTCAGCTTCTCCAACAATGCCTTACTCGTAATCCCTTCAATTGGCAACTCTCTGGCGGGATAAATTTCGAGTAGCACTACCTCGTCTGCGATAGAAAGGGCTTGTGCAAAATCTTCCATAAAATCCCGCGTGCGACTGAACAAATGCGGTTGAAAAACAGCGACTGTTCTCCAACCCGGAAATTGTTGTTTCACTGCGCCCATCAATGACCTAATTTCCTCAGGATGATGAGCATAATCGTCAACGAACGCTATTCTACCGGAAAGATACTGAAGGTCGAATCGCCTACCGACACCCATGAATGTTGTTAACCCTGTTTTGATGCCTTCCCAGCTTGCACCGGCGTATCTTGCAGCGGTAATTGCAAGCACTGCATTCTCCAAATTGTACCCCCCCGGAATGCCTAAAAAAAGGTCCTTAACTCTTTCTTTATCAGTTACATAATCAAAGCTAGAACCCATATCTCCTACCTTTATATTTTCGGCTCTTACGTCTCCTTTTTCAAGTCCATAAAACAGGGCATTTTCTGAAATTGCCTGTGAAAAACTATCAATTTTTTGGTTCAAAATCAGAAGGCCCGGGGCTTTACATTTCCCTGCAAACAATTCATAGCCTTCTTTCACATGTTGTGCAGATCCATATATGTCGAGGTGGTCGGGGTCGGTTGAAGTGATGCCAATCACCTCAGGACTGAGTTGTAAAAAAGAGCGATCATATTCATCGGCTTCACAAACAATCCACTTGGATTTTCCGGGGACAAAATTTGAATTAAAATTTTTGACAATTCCCCCAATAAAACCTGTGCAATCGATTCCGCCTTCGCGCATGAGCCATGTGGTGAGCCCGGTTGTTGTAGTCTTGCCATGTGTGCCTGCGATACCAATGGTTCTAAAACCTTGTGATAGCTCTCCAAGCAGTGCAGCCCGTTTCACAATTCTAATTCCCAATTCCACTGCCCGCTGCATTACGGGATTGTCAATGGGAACAGCAGGTGTAATGACAAGTAAATCTGCCCCTTCAATTGAAGAGGGATTGAAATCATATTCAACTGGAATTCCTTCTGAATGCAAGGCTTCTGTAAGCGTTGTTTTTGTTTTATCGTAACCGGAAACTCTTTTTCCGTGGAGAGCAAACCAACGTGCAAGTGCGCTCATCCCGATACCCCCGATGCCCAGCATATAAACCGAATGGATGCGTGCAAAATCCATATTATTTATTTCGGTTGGAAACGACTTTTAATATCTCCGTTACGATTTCGTGGGCCGCATCATGCTTTTCCATACTTTGGATGGCATTTGTGATGGTCTGCAATCGGGATTTATCTGAAAGAAGAGAAAGCGTTTCTGGCACCAATTTTTTCCCGGCATCCACGTCTTTTATGAGCAAGGCTGCCTTTCGGTCAACCAGTGAAAGTGCATTTTTTGTTTGATGATCCTCCGCAACATTAGGAGAAGGCACCATAATCGAAGGTTTGGATAGAAGAATCAATTCAGAAATTGTGCTTCCGCCTGCACGACTAATGACCAAATCTGCCATTGAAAAAGCATCCGCCATATTGTCAATAAAGGGAAGCAACACAATTCCCTTTTCCGCTTTCACTCTTTCTTTTAATTCCGGATAGTAACGCTTACCGCATTGCCAAAGCACCTGCACACCAGCATTTCTAAAAGCATCTAAACCATTTTCAATGGCAGTATTTAAGGTGCCTGCACCTAAACTTCCGCCGAGGGAAAGCACAATCGGTTTTTCGCTGGTAAAACCATATGCACTTCTGCCTGCTTCTGCATTTCCACTAAGAAGAGAAGCCCGAACCGGATTTCCGGTTACTTTCACATTGTATCCTGTAAAATATTTTTGAGCCGCTTCATTTCCCAATAATATTATGCTCGCGCCCGGGGCCAACCATTTATTGGTCATTCCCGGATAGGCATTTTGTTCACACAACACGAGGGGGATTTTCATTTTGAGAGCCGCCTTTCCTAATGGCCCGGATGCGTAACCGCCTACACCGATTACCACGTCGGGTTTAAATTTTTGAATAATACTTTTTGATTCCTGTAAACTGGAAATCAGACGGAAAGGAAATGCTATATTTTTAATTAAAGAGCGAGGATGCCAAAGCGGTCGTTTTAATCCGGATATGGTAACGCCTAAAATGTTAAAATTATTTTGTGGCACCAGCGTCATTTCCATGCCACCGTTTGCACCCACAAATAATATTTCGG
>JAYSVQ010000453.1:0-3625 GCA_043718485.1 Bacteroidota bacterium | reverse complement strand
TTTAGACAAAACAATTTCGTCACCTGGTTGGAAAGGGAGACCAAAAATAACCGAATTCAATGCTTCAGTAGCATTTCGGTTTACGGCAATTTCCTCTGCGCCGCATCCGGCCAAACGCGCTAAATCCTGGCGAATATTTTCCCGGCCCTTGTCCTGTATTTCCCACATGTAGTAAGTCGGAATTTCATTGGCCATTTGGTAGTACCGAATCATCGCATCTTGCACTACTTTAGGCTGTGGACTCACCCCGCCATTATTTAAATTGATTACGTTTGGCGAAATGGTATAAGCCAAACGCACCTGATGCCAAAAATCTTCATCTGAGGCAAGGTCATGTGAGTTTTTCCCATTCGGCACTAAAAATTGGGGTAGGGAATTGTCTGTTTCAGCCCCTGCCCAATTAGGCAAAATAGAAAGAGCGCCTGCGGCGACTCCCAATTGTTTCAAAAAAATTCTCCTGTTTTTCATACCGGTTTCTGTTGATGAAAAGGCTCATCGGATCGTTAGTTCACGGCAAATTAAGATAAAATTTGGATATACAAATTTGAAAAAGTGCCTTTGGTTTTAGTTTTCTAAATTAAAGGCTTTACGGTTCAAAGCATAGAGGGTAAATTGCATGCTTATGCAACCACCAGCCAACCCCATTTTAGTGAAATGCACCCGAAGTGGGCTGGTCGAAAAAACCCACAGGGCTGTTCTTTGCTTGGTCGACACGAACAATACTCCTCTTTTTAGCCTGGGAAATGTGAATCAGGTGATTTTTCCTCGCTCTGCCATGAAATTCTTTCAAATACTGCCCCTACTTATGTCAGGTGCGGTTGAAGAATTTGGTTTTGATGAGCAGGAAATTGCCCTCATGTGTGCCTCACATAATGCAGAACCTGAGCATATTCAGGTCTTGCAACGCATTTTGAATAAGGCGGGAATAGAGGAAAGAGGCCTAGGATGCGGTGCGCATGCTCCACTTTCTATGCTGGCTTCCCATACCCTAATTAAGGATCAGGAGCCTGTTGCAGCGCGTCACAATAACTGTTCAGGAAAGCATGCAGGATTTTTAGCCTTATCGAAATACCTTGGGGCACCCCTTGAAACGTATTTAAAATCTGACCATCCCGTTCAGGTGCTCGTTAGAAAAATTACCGCACAAATGTGCGAAATGAAAGAGCAACAGCTTTATCCAGGAATGGATGGTTGTTCTGCCCCTAACTATGGCATGCCGGTTTTGAATCTTGCTATTGGATTTAAAAATTTGAGCAAGCATCATGCACAAGATGAAAAGTTAAATGAGGCATGTATTCGGTTAAGAAAGGCACTTTGGACAGAATCTTTTTTTGTTGGAGGTTCAGATAGATATTGTTCGGAGATGATGCAAACCTATCCCTCAACCGTTGTTGGAAAATTAGGCGCTGATGGCGTTTATGCATTAGGATTTCCTGCCCTGCAAATGGGCGCAGCCATTAAAATTGAGGATGGAGCATTAGGGCCACAGTACAATTTGGCGCAAGCATTAATACAGGAATTAGGGTTAAGCAATGCAGAACAGAACGAAAAAATGCATACCTATTTTGAAACGCCTCAACAAAATTGCAATGGCATTCGAACCGGTTTCATGACCTGTATGCCCGGTATTTTTGAGGGGTTGAAAGAGAAAATCGCAAATGCAAAACATGTATAAGATATACGGAATTCCCAATTGCAATACCGTAAAAAAGGCAAGGCAATGGTTCGAGGAAAATTCTATTCCCTTCGAATTTCATGATTTTAAAAAGGAGGGAGCAGACCTGGCCTTGCTAAAAAACTGGGCCATACAAGTAGGCTGGGAAGCTTTACTTAACCGAAAAGGCTTAACCTGGAGAGGCCTTTCAGAAATGGAAAAAGCATCCATTAAAAATGAAAAATCAGCGATTCAATTGATGGAAGAAAAAACCTCCATCATTAAAAGGCCGGTCATCGTAAAAAATGATAAAGTGATGAGCCTCGGTTTTGATGCGGATGAATTTGCCAAGAAGTTCAAAAAGTAATATCATTTTTTCTGCCAGGGAAGGTTTGCCAAATCCACATTTCCGCCCGAAAAAATAATCCCAACTTTTTTTCCTTTTATGGGAATGTTCCCATCCATAATCGCAGCCAAAGGCACTGCAGAGGAGGGCTCTACAATGATTTTCATTCTTTCCCAAACTAAATGCATCGCACGAATAATCGTTTCTTCTTCGGCCAATCCAATGCCTTTTGCTTCCTTTAAAATAATTTCAAATGTTTTATCTCCCATTGTAGTGAGTAAGCCATCTGCAATGGTCTTGGGAACTTGTTCTGTTATCATTTTGCCGGATTGAAATCCCTGCCAGGCATCACAAGCGCCCTTGGGTTCTGCACCCCACACTTCCGTTCCGGGCGAAAAATATTTCGCCGAAAGTGCAGAGCCGCTCAGCAACCCCCCGCCGCCAATGGGTGCGACAATCACATCCAATTTTTCAGAATCTTCAATTAATTCCAATGCAGCAGTCGCTTGCCCGGCGATGATGCGATAATCATTAAATGGCGGAATAAAAATCGCACCCGTTTTTTCAAGGATTGATTTCAATGTGCGTTCTCTTGCAGCAATCGTGGCTTCGCAAAAAATGATTTCGGCACCATAACCCAAAACCGCGTCTGATTTTACCTTGGGGGCATTTTCGGGCATTACGATCCAGCATTTTGTCCCGGCTTCTTTTGCGGCAAGCGCCAAAGCTTGCGCATGATTGCCGGAACTATGGGTCGCTACGCCAACCTTGAGTTCATCGTCTGATAAGGAAAGCACAGCATTGCTGGCTCCCCGCATTTTGAATGCGCCAACCCGTTGAAAATTTTCACATTTAAAAAAAAAGCAAGCCTCAAACAAATCATCCATTTGGCGGCACCGAAAAACAGGGGTGCGATGTATGCAATGCCGAATTCGATTGTGCGCATCAACAATATCTTCTCGGCTTGGAATGGTTTTGCTTTGCATTGCCTAAATTTGTGACATATTTCCGAATTCGAAAAATATCTGAAACTAAATTCCCGCATTCCCCTCCTTTTTCTTTTTCTGAGCATGGGCCTTATGTTCGCTTTCGCCCTGCTTTCAGAAGGTATTTATGATGCAGGCGATGGAATTTTGCATTATCAAATTGCGCGGTACGCGCCTATGCATCCCGAATTGTTTTTGCACCATTGGGGTAAGCCTTTTTATACCTTATTGGCGTGCGGTTTTGCTCAATTTGGTTACGCTGGAATATTATTTTTTAATATTCTTTGCGCCGGAGCCGCCGCGTTTTTCGCATGGAAAATTGCGGAAAAATTTTCGATGAATAATGATTGGCTAACCATTCCCCTTTTGCTTTTTGCTCCGCTCTATTTTGGGGTGAGCATGAGCGGATTAACTGAGCCCCTTTTTTCATTGACCTTGACCGCCGGTGTTTTTTTGCTAATCGGAAATAGGCCATGGCTCGGCGCGAGCCTTTTATCATTTCTGCCCTTTGTGCGCAACGAAGGTTTTTTGTTGTTACCGGCCTTCGCCCTGTTTTGTTTGTTAAACCAAAACTGGAAAAGCCTTCCTTTTTTTGCCCTGGGTTATGTCTTGTACAGTGGCCTCGGCGGATGGGTGTCG
>JAYSVQ010000452.1:0-3626 GCA_043718485.1 Bacteroidota bacterium | reverse complement strand
GGCCGAATGCGCGGTTAACGAAGGTAAAAAACTCATATTGGTTACCTGAATACCAAGCAATGAAAAATTCAGTTCCGTAAGCAACACCCACCATCGAGCCGGTAAGAATTACAATTTTTGCCATGGCCTCCATGTGCGAGATGGTAATGTAATTTTCAAGCTTATACACCTTTCGGGTTACGACCATGAGTGTTTGTACCATTCCGAAACCGGAGAAAATAGCACCTGCAACGAAATAGGGTGGAAAAATGGTGGTGTGCCAACCCGGAATTACCGAAGTGGCAAAGTCCATAGATACAATGGTGTGAACCGAAAGTACAAGTGGCGTTGCGAGTCCCGCCAAAATCAAAGAAACGATTTCAAATCTGTGCCAGGTGCGTGCAGAGCCATTCCAGCCTAAACTAAAAATGCCATACATCATTTTCGATATTTTGCCTTTGGCACGATCACGTACAGAGGCTAAATCAGGAATCAATCCTAAATACCAGAAAACAAGAGAAACGGAAAAGTAGGTTGATATCGCAAACACGTCCCAAAGAAGCGGACTGTTAAAATTTACCCAAAGGGAACCTCTTGTGTTTGGCAAAGGGAACACCCAATAGGCACCAACCCAAGGCCGACCCATGTGAATGAGCGGAAAGAGGGCCGCACAAATTACTGCAAAAATCGTCATGGCTTCTGCAGACCTATTGATTGAATTTCTCCAGGTTTGACGGAATAATAAAAGGATAGCCGAAATGAGGGTTCCGGCGTGACCGATACCCACCCAAAACACGAAGTTGGTAATGTCAAATGCCCAACCGATGGTTTTGTTCAATCCCCAAACCCCAATGCCCATGATAAATTCGTAGGCAATAAGCGAGACGCCCATTCCTGCGATAAGGGCAGAAAGTCCAAATACAGCAAGCCAAGTTTTGTTGGGGGCTGCCTCGAGCGGTCTTAATACATCTTCAGTAACATCGTGGTAGGTTCTACCCCCTGTTACGTCTGCATCCCGCAATTCTGAAACAATGTGCATATTTTCTGAGAATTACTTCTGGTTAATATTAAGAATGATGATCTTCCTTTTTTGCTGCCGGAGCCACTTCCTTTGCAGAAACGTCTTTGTTTCTCACCTTGGTTAAATACACTACCGATGGCAATGTTTTTACTTCCTCAATCGCGTGGTAGGCTCTTGGGTCGTTTACCAATTTAGAGATTTCACTGTTTGGATCGTTAATGTTTCCAAAAACGATTGCATCAGCCGGGCAAGATTGTTGACAGGCGGTTTTAATCGCTCCATCTTTCAATGGCTTCATGTTTGACTTCGCATCCAATTTGCCATCTTGAATTCGTTGCACGCACATTGAGCATTTCTCCATTACCCCTCTTGCCCGCACGTTAACATCTGGGTTTAGAACCATGCGACCAATCGGGTCAAACATATGCTCGTTTACCGCTTTAAAATCTGTATTAGAGTAATAGCTGAACCAATTGAAACGGCGTACTTTATACGGACAATTGTTTGCACAATACCGTGTGCCTATACAACGATTATAAATTTGCTGATTGTAACCCTCATTGCTGTGCATGGTTGCCAAAACCGGACAAACTGTTTCGCAAGGGGCATTATTACAATGCTGGCACATCATAGGCTGATGCGCCATATCAAGGGTACCGTCATCTGACTCCGGATTTCCTTTGAAATACCGGTCGAGTCGCATCCAGTGCATTTCCCGCCGAGTGGCTACTTCTTTACGGCCCACCATAGGTACGTTATTCTCTGCATGGCAACTCACAACGCAAGCACCACAGCCTGTACATGAATTTAAGTCGATGGCCATCGCCCAATGGTATCCCTCTTTGGGATGCTCGTGCCATAAGTCCATCACGGTATTTTCATGCTGAATAAAAGCACGGTTTTCATTTCCTGAAACCGGCTTGGCTTTATATTCTGCAAGAGAAGTTTCTTTAATAATTCCGGAAGAAACACGACCTTCAACTTTTGACCTGCTCAGGGTTCCATCGCCCTCTTCTAACTCATAACCCACAAAATATTGGGTTTTTGCCAATCCTGAATTTCCGCCGGCTTTGCCAACGGTAACTCCAGAACGCACGTACCGAATGGAGCCTTTTTCAAAGCCCAACATAGGGAATACGTTTTTACCAACATTGTCACCGGCTGAACCACATTTCGTGCGGCCATAACCCAATGCAATGGCAAATGTGCCCACAGCTTGACCGGGTTGAATAAGCGCAGGTAAAACCACACTTTGATTGCCGAGGGTGATATTCATCAAGTCACCATCTTCAATTTTATTCTCGCGCGCGTATTTTAGGGGAACAGCAACATAATTATCCCAGGTTACTTTACTTACCGGATCAGGTAATTCCTGTAACCAAGGGTTGTTTGCATATTTACCATCTCTTAATCCGATTGAGGTGTACAAAACAAGGGTATCCCCTGCGCCTTTTTCTTCTGAAATAGAGGTCGCAGCCCCTGCCATCGTATCGGTAAAAGCACCTTCTTGAATTGCCTCACCTGTTTTTGAATATACCCCTTCTTTCAAGCAATTTTCCCAAAAAGCTAAAGCATTAGTTGCACCCGTTTGACCCGCAAACTGGGTTGCACTCCACCAATCTTGAATGAAGGTTTGGTAATTTGTAGCCTTCTCTCCTGCCAAAGCACTTATCCAACCCAATATTGAATCTTGGTACTGCCTTGTTTTGAAAAGGGGATTTACCATCGGTTGGGTAAAGCTGAATTGCCCGGGCTTAGGCTCAGAAACATCCCAGCTTTCCAAGTAATGATGCGAGGCACCTACTAATTTTTGTTTCGCCGGACTTAAAGATGAAGTTTCATTCTCCTTAGAATCCAGAACAATATGTGTTGCGACTTTTGCGAAGCCGGCTTTAAATTTTTCTGCATCGAAATAATCGTAAGCAGGATTAACCCCAATTGAAATTAAAGTTCCTACCTGACCTGCATTCATTTCCTCCACAAGAGTTGCCATTTCTGAATCATTTCCGGCCCATTGTTGGGAGGCATTTGCCAAACTCATCGTTTGACCGTAACTACCCAAAAGGTAGTTTATCGCATTTACAACTTCTTGATTTGATGTGTTATTAGAACCACAAACCACGAGTGCGCTTCCTTTTTTAGCCCACAATTCTTTTGCGGCCATTTCGATTCCGCTTCCACCGACTTCAAATTTCTCAACGCCTGGTGCTGGTGGTGACCCGGCATATGAAGCGATGAAATTATAAAGATTTAAAAGGGCTTTCCCTTCACTTGCGGGATTTAGTGGAAAGCGATAATCTGCGTTACTACCTGTAAGACTTACTGTACCTTCAAAATGAATGTGGCGAGACATATCTGTGTTGCCTACAGAAACTTTTCTTCCCTTCACATAAGCTTTCGTAAACTCTACGGGAGAAATCCATGTACCGAGAAAGTCTGCACTAAAACTTACAATGGCTTTTGCCTTATCAAAATGATATTGAGGAATGGCGGCTTTTCCAAAATTGGCAAGATTTGCCTGGCGCATTCCATGATAGGAAATCGGGTCGTAGCTTACATGTTTTGAACCGGGAAGCAGACTGGTCAATTTGGCAATTAACGCCAAGGTTCCCGGGCTATTTATACT
>JAYSVQ010000451.1:0-11307 GCA_043718485.1 Bacteroidota bacterium | reverse complement strand
GATAAAAACCGCGGTCTTCGGTAAATTGTTGTTGGGCTAAATAACCCGACATTTTTTGAATGAGAGTTTGATCTTCAGGTTTATTTTTTTTGAGCAGCACCCGCAATCCATACGCCGTCGCATAATTGGGATACTCTAAAATGTCGGGATCAAACACACCCAAAACCCCGGCCTCATTTACATGGTTTCTAATGTAATTTAATCCGTTTTCGAATTTCTTTTTTGGAAAAGGATAAATACTATCGGGAACATCGGCCAAAGCGAAAAGTATAAAAGGGGTATAGGCTTGTCCGCCTTTTAGAATGCCGTGATCAACAGAATGCCAGCCGCCATCTTCGCCTTGTTTCTCCCACAAGAAATGGCAAGCCAGATTCAACATGAGGCTCGTTTTAGATTTTGGGGGAGCTGGGGTACAAGAAAAAAGAATCGCCGTAGCAGCAATGGCTGTTACGGCGATAAAGAGAAGAAAATTTTTGTTTGTTTTCACCTGATTTTGCTCAGGCAAAATTAAAACAAGAATTACTTCTTCATGAAAGTTTTACTTGCGTTTTGTGAGGATGCCAGCAAATATTCCTTTTCATTTTCAACGGAGAGGGTCATAATCACCGCAGCGGTGCAAAAAACAGGCGAAGTGATGCAATGGTGGCCACTCCAACTTCCATTCCCATTTTGAACCTTGGTAATTCGATCAAATGTTTTTTGACTCCATTCGTTCCAGGTTTTATCGTCACTTACCACCATAGATTCGCCTGTCATCATATGGCTCAGGTATTCTTCGCCGCCGTTGTTTCCAAAACCTGAAATCACGGTTTCATCATTCAAGCGGTCTTGTGCCTTTTCAGTTACTTTGTAAGCCCTCACCATTTCCTCTGCCTGGTCTTCATTCACGCCGGCGTCCATGAGGTTGTCTTTAGTGATGGTTGCATTTTCCTTTATTTTACCTTCTTTTTTTCCTTTGGCCACGATACTTTCTGCTTCCATCATGAGTGGCGCATTTGCCCGAAACGCACTTGCGGCATTGTATAATTCCACGCCTGCATCAAACGAATAAGTGGCACTTCCGGAGGAGATAGATTTGAGGGAAGTGAAATCTTCTGAATCCAAACCTTCACTAGAAATTGTAGCGATACCTGCATCATCACCTGCATAACCGGCTTGATAATTTCTTGATTTCAACAAAACAGAATCGTTCACTTCAATTCCTTGATTTTTTGCATACTCAAGTGCATTGTTTGCCATAGCAGATTGAAGCACCGGTGCCCAACTTCCACCTGCAAAACTGCCGTTTGTATTTTGGGAGTTCTGAATTTTTTGAATGCAAACTGCCAGCGCTTCACGAATTCTTTTATCTAGTTCAGGTTTCGTGGTCGTGAAATCTAATACCCGAGTTAAAAATTGAGAAGCCAAAGAAACATCTATATTTTGCCCAAGTTTAGATTGGGGTTGGGTACCGGTTAGGGTGGTAATATTATGGCTGTTTTTCGGTGCAGATTCAACGGTTTCTAACATGAAGAACAATGCTTTATTTACATTTTGTGCATAGGGCCCTTCCGCTAAAGTGCTGCCAGAGCGAATAAAAGAAAGGGCGCAAAAAGCTGTAGTAGCAGGGTCCATTTGCACGCTTTTCGGGTCTGTAACGTCCTGTCGTGAGTGGGATCCTGCCCCCCATCCCCCATTTTCAAATTGGGAGTCGGCTAGAAATTTCAATCCTTTGCCAACGGCTTGGGATTGTGGCGGACCAATGTAGGTGTGAATTTTTCCCGAGCTTTTGCCTGTTTGTTCATCAATGGACAAATCGATTTTGTTTCCGGTTTCTACAATTAAATTGCCGGAACCCGATTCATCAGGAGGCGCAAACAAACTAAGGGATGAATAAGAATAAGCAGACGAATACACTTTAAAGGCGTACACTGCGACAAAGCTGCTTGCAAAGAAAATCCCTGCAAAGACGAGCGATAAACGGAGATTTGGGTTTTTTGTTGCCATAAGAAAATAATTTTCAGTTCAACGTTTGAAGACTGTTTTCAGTATGGTGACCGGTTGAATCACTTTCCATAAAAGGGAGGAACAAAATTTAATTCGGAAGAAAACCACCTTTATGATTCAAAAAAGCACGTTTTTCTTTCGAATCGAAGGGCGAGAAAGGCCGAATGAAGGTTTGAAGGAATGTAAAATTGAAATTAATGAGAAAGACGATTGAGCTCTTTTTTTAAGAACGCGTCAATTTCTTCGGGTTTTTTTAGTTCAAAGAAAAATTGAAATACGTCTTCAAAACTTTTGTAAGATAAAATGCGCTGAATTCCTTTTACTTTATCTTTATTATAGGCCAATTGAATGAGCATTCCCTGCAAAGTATATATCGGATTAAATTTATTGCTGATGTAATAATAGTTGCGCAACAGTTTTTGATAGAGGTCGACATCAGGATTTTCTGCAATGAAGTCGCGTAGAAAAATGATTCCTTCATCCAAAGACTTTCCCATACTTCCTCCATAAAAGGTAGCCAGGCCTTCAAGCAAAGGAGAATTCGGATAGAGTGGATTCAAATAAATATGTGTAGCCTCATGCAAAATACTTGCAAGACCTTTAAGGACAATTAGGTTGTTGGCTGAATCCGAAATTCCTGAAGAGGGGTTGTTTGTACTCGACATCAAATTGAAATCGAAACCCAATAAATAATCTGTCTCTTGGCTGTTTCTTCCGTAAATAATGTTCAACTTTTTCCCGGACTGAATGTCAAAGTCATTTTTAAAATTTAGGATAAGATCATTTAACTTTTGCAAAGTGTCATCCGGAATTTGGATTTCACCTTTTGTATACAATTTAAAAACATCGGTTTCCCTTTTATGAATACCAGGCCGAACAAAAAGCGGAGAACGCAATAAAAAATCATTTTCTCTGCTTTCAACGAAATAGCATACAATCGCCATTACATCAATATTGCCATTACTGTCAACGTTGGCGATAGAAGTATTAATTTGAAATAAACCCTCTCCAAAAGGTAAAACAGAGAGCACTGTTTTTCTCCCAAATTGAAAAACTGACACGTCTGTATTAATTGCATAGAGGCACAAATCCGGTTGAGGAAATCTTTCTTTTTCCTCCTTTGCCCAAAATTCTAAATAGGGTAAGGAGTTTTTTTCCGGAAAGCTCTTTAGGTACCGATTCCAAAATTTTAGGATCGCTTTATGTTCAACCGTCGCAGTATCTGTTCCCGGATTTATATGTAATTGAGCCTGGCTCGTTTTGAAATAAAAAGTGAAAAGAGAGACGAGAAGGAATAGGAGTAGGCTTTGATTTTTCATGAATGCATCCCTTTATTAATTGATTTGCCAATCAATCTCTTTTTTGCCTTTAGACTTCAGGTAAGAATTGGTTTGGGAAAAATGCTTACAGCCCAGAAATCGTGAGGCAGAAAATGGGGAGGGATGCGCAGCGGTAAGAACGAGGTGTTTTTTTCGGTCGATGAATTCCCCTTTTTGCTCAGCATATTTTCCCCAGAGAATAAAAACAAGATTCTCCCGATGCGCATTTAATTGTGCAATCACTTCATCCGTAAAAATTTCCCAGCCTTGTTTATGGTGAGAAGCAGGTGATTCAGCACGCACAGTGAGAATGGCATTCAGCAACAATACCCCTTTATCTGCCCAGGTTTGTAAACAACCATGGGCTGGCGGTTGAACGCCCAAATCACTTTGCAATTCTTTATATATATTTTTTAAGGATGGGGGAATGGGAACGCCCTTTTGTACTGAAAAACAAAGGCCATGCGCCTGACCCTGTCCGTGATAGGGATCTTGCCCAATGATGACCACTTTTACTTTTTGAAAAGGAGTAGAGTCAAAAGCATTAAAAATATGACTACCCTGTGGATATATGTGTTGCCCGCCTTTTTTTTCCTTTTCTAAAAAAGAGCTCAACTCACTGAAATAGGGTTTAGCAAATTCATCCCTTAATTTTTCATGCCAAGAGGCTTCAATTTTTACAATTGGACCCTCCTTTTTTTTGATTTCTGTCATCATGGTGCATTTTCGGCAGAGATTTCCGAAATTAGGCTTTTCAATTTTATGATGAAACAATTTTTCATTCTTTGCCTTGGAGGTCTTTCTGTTTTCGGATTTCTTTATTTGAAAAACGAACCTGAAAATCAAGTAAAGGGCAAGCCCGATCCCATCTCTTTGCTAGAGAAAAAACATTTTCCTGCTGAACATTTTTATTTTCAACGATCCTATCCCGACCTAGAATTTGATATTGACGGGTACCATAAAATGCTGCGAAGCCTTTCCCAAACCAGGAATAAAACCATGGCAGGGCGTTTGCAAAGTCCCTGGACATTGCAGGGACCTGCAAATATTGGGGGCAGGCTAAATTCAATTGCCGTGCATCCCACCAATTCAAATATTATTATGGTCGGTTGCGCAGCCGGTGGAATTTTCAAAACCACAAATGGTGGTTCAACCTGGAATCCTGTTTTTGATGCCCAGCCTTGGTTAGCCATTGGCGATATTACTTTTGATCCCTCTAATCCAAATACCGTTTGGGCAGGAACAGGTGACCCCAATATTTCAGGTTTCCCTTTTATTGGTGACGGCATTTACAAAAGCACCAACGGGGGAAACACTTGGACGCATTCCGGACTTGATAGTGTAAGGGTGATTTCAGAAATTATCGTTCATCCGACGCAATCCAATGTTATTTATGTCGCCGGAATGGGTTACCCAATGCGCAGAAATAACCACCGAGGTGTATATAAAAGTACAAATGGAGGTTCAAGCTGGACGCAAATTCATTTTGTGAGCAACCAAGCAGGAATCATTGACCTCGTGATGAATCCGCTTAATCCAGATACATTGTATGCGAGTAGTTGGGACCGAATTAGAACGAATCAGGAAAGCACCGTTTTTGGTCCTGATGCAAAAATTTGGAAAACCACGAATGGCGGATCAAACTGGACTCAACTTACAACAGGCCTTCCCAACTATCCGCAATCACGCGTGAATCTTGCGATTGCACAAAGCAATCCTGCTATTTTATATGCGGCTTATGTAGATTCCACACTTGATATTGCAGGCATTTATAAGAGCACCAACCACGGCAACACATGGGCACTTATGCCAAGTAATGGTTTGAATCCAACTTGTCTGGGTGGTTTTGGTTGGTATTTCGCCAACATCAATGTGCATCCTACAGATGCAAATGATATTTATCTCAATGGAGTGCAATTATGGAGAAGCACAAACGGAGGTCAAGATTGGGCAGAAAATGACCCCCCTTGGTTTACCTATGATGTGCATGCTGATAAACATGACATCGCTTTTTTAGGAGGCGGTGCTTATTTATTGGCGACAGATGGCGGGTTGTATAAAACGCCTGATTTTGGATTAACCTGGAGTGATGAAGAGGACCTCCCGAATTCTCAATTTTATAGAGTTGAAATTAATCCGCATGATTCCGGAATGTATTATGGTGGATTGCAAGACAACGGTTCTACCTCAGGCAACAATTCAATCATGACCAATTGGCCTCGATTGTATGGTGGCGATGGTTTTACGCCGGTTTTTAATCCAATTGACCCCAATATTTTCGTTTTCACCACTCAGAACGGAGATTTTAATATCACGGATGATGGAGGTGGTAGCTTTTATGGATTTACATTCGGAATAGACCCCCTTGATCGTAGAAATTGGGATTCCCCTATTTTGCTCAATCCTAAAAATCCGGATGTGTACTATGCCGGAACTCAAAAGGTGTACCGCAACAATGGTGGCGTTTTTGGTCAATTTGATTCGGTTAGCACAGATTTAACCGATGGCAATATTTTTGGCGAGCGGTTTCATACCATTTCATACATTGACATTGATGAGTTAGATACCAGTCGGGTTTTTGCAGGGACTACGGATGGAAATGTTTGGATTAGCACAAATTCAGGCACCAATTGGGCAAACATCAGCGCAGGATTGCCGGACCGATATGTGACAAGCGTAATCAGCTCACCCAATACCTTGGGTTCTTTTTATGTAAGCCATTCAGGATATAAGGCTGATGATTTTATTTCTCATGTTCATAAGTCAACCAACAACGGAGCCAATTGGATAAGCATCGCCGGTGACCTGCCCAATTTGCCGATTAATAATCTTGCGGTTTTCCCAGGCACAGACAGCATACTTGCAGTGGCAACCGATGCAGGGGTATATATTACCCAGAATTGGGGAACGAATTGGGAACGAATTGGTGTCGATATGCCCATTGTAACCATTTATGATATTGTGTTCGATACTTTGACACGGGTCTTGGTTGCAGGAACTTTTGCCCGTTCTATGTGGACTTTTCCGCTTGATTCTTTAGTTCCGTTAATTGTGGTTCCGCCTGATACCGATACCACGATTATTATTCATCGAACAGAAATCGAATCGAATGAAATCAAAGCATTCCCAAATCCGGCTCGAACATTTTTAACGATTGACATTCCACAGGGGCCGGGAACGCTTTCGATATTTGACTTGAAAGGATCACTCATGTTGGAGCGAAAAATTCAAGCTCGTGGACAGGAAAAAATTATTATTGATACCTGGACACCCGGCATTTATTTCTGTGAATTTATTAATACAGAGGGTAGAAAAAGTAGCATTCGATTTTTAAAAATCTCGAATGATTAGTAACAAGGCTAATCAGGCTTAGTTAGAACTTGAGTGCGTTTTCTTTTTTTTCTTTCTAAAAACCACAAAAGCTAAAAATGCCTTTTCTCCAAATCCTGCGGGCGAGTCTATTTATTTGAAATTTCAAACGGAAGAGGGTTTGAATTCAATTGAAATTTTTAATGCATCCGGGCAAAAAATGTTCCAAAATTCAACATTTATTAGTGAGCAAGACTTTAGTTTAGATGTTTCCCTTACCGGCTGGCCTCAGGGTGTATATTTGGTACGATTTTGTCCTCCAAATGGTGAGATTAAAAACTATAAATTCATACACCAATGAAGATAAAACATCCCAAAAAGGCTAATGTAATATTTCAATGGAGAACCGTATTGTTTTCCATTGGAATATTTTTCAATTTTTTATCGCTGAGGAGTCAGGATACTTGCTTTTCTAAATTGTGGACAAATGAAATCGCACCGGATCGGTATGGTGAAGGGTTTTGGGATATGGCATGGCACGAATCATCAAAATCGGTTTTTTTAGTTTCTTCTGAATTTTTCATTCCACCGGGTGATTCAGTTTGGGCTCAAGGTTTAAGAACCTATGTTTTGGATTCCTCAATGAATCTGGTTGAGGGGTTTAGGTTTTACCAGCCAAGAGAAATCTATGGCGGATTTAAGCTTTTGTTAACTGATGATGGAAATTTCTTATTGCCCGGGAGTATAAAAGGCCATAAACCTAATGGCGTGGTGGATGCCATGTTGTGGAAATTTGCACCCAATGGCGATACACTTTGGAAAAAAATGTATGCCTTTGCGAATTGGTATGTTGATGTACGTTCGGCCATAGAGTTGCCGAATGGTGACATTGTTGCTGCCGGAAGTTTTACCCGCGATGGTAACCATTTTAAAACCTTTATTTTGAAAACAGATGGGGATGGAAACGTTTTAAAAATAGATTCTATTGGGGACCCGATTTTTAACACGGAAAGTCAAACCTTAATCAGTACGCCGGATGGAGGCTTTATTTTTATAGGCTGGACAAATAAAAATACATTTTGGAATAATGGGTCACATTTCTTATTGGTAAAAACAGACCCTGATTTTAATGTGGAATGGGAAAAAAATTGGGGGAATCAATATACAAGTTTAATTGGGTTTGATGTAATAAAGGAGGTTGATGGGTTTTGGTTTTCCGGAAGGGGGTCAATGCCTTTTGATTCAGCGACACAGCAAGGAATTATTTTTAAAATTTCCTGGGAGGGGGATATTATAGACCATATAACTTTTGGCCCGAAAGCGAATCCATATTCCGAAATTTCGAGAATGGTAAAAACGCCGGATGGAAACTTAATGGCTGTTGGTCAGGATGGAGGAACAATTTATTTGCCCAGTACTTTGTTCAAATTAAGCGCTGAGGGCGACAGTATATGGAAAAGAAGTTATTTAAGTGACTCAGCAACGGCAGGGGAATTTAGGGCAGGTATAATCTATAATCCAAGAGATGGGGGATTCATAATTGCAGGAAAAGGTTTTTTGCAAAATGCCACTTCATCTGATTTGTGGCTCTTGAGGGTTGATAGTTTGGGTAATTTTGTGGATTGCAATTCTTGGTTGCCCTTACCTCCGTTTCAAATCAAAATTTTTCCTAATCCTTCCCATGATTTATTTAATATATTAATAGAAGGATTTGCTGAGGAGGAATCGGCTCAATTTGAAATGTATGATAACTCCGGAAAATTGATTCTACTGAAGCCTGATGTTGTCGGAGGTTATTCGGAAATCAATGTGTCCGCTTTTGAATCAGGAATATATTTCTATCGTTTAATTATCCTCAATCGAGAACCAGTGTGTGGTAAATTGATGATTTATTAATTTCTTATTTTCTTTCGAAATACAACAAAAGCTAAAAATGCCATTCCGGCAAAAACCATAATTCCCATCAACCAAGCCCAACGCTTAACGGAACTTTGCATGCCGGGGCTAAATGGGGAACTTTGAAATGTCGGTAGCAATGGTTCATTATCAAGGTTCAGGTTAGGTAAACAAGAATCAGAGTAAAATTTGTATTCTCGGTTTACATATACGAGCCATCTTTCGCCCTCATGGGGCGCAAAACCACATAAAGTAGGTTCAGGCGAGTTAAAGGTAAAAACGGGTTCTGCCTTTCTTTTCCAACTTTTTTCAATAGACATTGAAATTTTTAAGCCCCCTGCAACCCAATTTGGGATTACCGATTCAACCCTGCCCTGAATGACCACATCTGCATTTTCATAAGCTTGCTGGGGCGTGATTTTGTCTGAACATGGACAAGTGGCAAGCAGGAGATAGGGGAAAAGAAAAATCAAAAAAGAAACAGAG
Source organism: Bacteroidota bacterium (assembly GCA_043718485.1). Lineage (GTDB taxonomy): Bacteria > Bacteroidota > Bacteroidia > J057 > JADKCL01 > JAYSVQ01. The sequence goes on along the minus strand of JAYSVQ010000451.1, from coordinate 2,311 downwards.
GCCTTTTGCATTTAGGCGATTGTTCTTTTTTTGTTTTCACTTACAGATTCAATTTTTCCGTCTTTTAGGCGCACAACAATTTGGGCATATTTTGCGATGTCTTCTTCATGGGTTACCAAAATAATGGTGTTACCTTCTTTATGTAACGCATCAAACAAAGCCATGATTTCATAACTGGTTTTCGAATCGAGATTTCCGGTTGGCTCATCGGCAAGAATAATACTGGGATGATTTACCAAGGCACGGGCAATGGCCACCCTTTGTCTTTGTCCGCCGGAGAGTTCATTTGGTTTATGAAATATGCGGTCTCCCAATCCCACATTTTCCAACACGGTTTTGGCTTTTTCATTCCTCGCGGTTCTTCCTATTCCTGCATACACAAGTGGTAAAGCAACATTTTCGAGGGCTGATGCTCTGGGTAATAAATTAAAGGTTTGAAATACGAAACCGATTTCCTTGTTCCGTACTTGGGCCAAATCAGAATCAATCATTCGGCTTACATCGGTTCCATTGAGAATAAAACTACCCGAACTGGGTGAATCAAGACAGCCAATAATATTCATTAAGGTAGATTTTCCCGACCCCGAAGGGCCCATGATGGCCACATATTGATTGGGATAAATTTTCAAATCAACACCATCGAGTGCATGGATGATTTCCTCGCCCATTTTGTAGGCTTTATGAATGTCTTGAAAATCGATTACAGGTGAATTATTCATTGGGGTTGGTACTAATGTATCGAATCTCTTTGGCAAATTTGCCCGCTATTTCTAGTTTCTTTTTCTCGTCGTAAGTAAATTCAATGGCCTTGACTGCGGCAAAACCTGCATCCGGGATATTTAATTCACCTAATGCCTGAGCAAAAGTGGCTAAACCCAGCCATAATTCAGGGTTTCGGTTATTCAATTGGGTCGCATAATAAAAGACTTTATAGCCTTCAATAAAGTTCTCTTCTTGTAGGTAAATCTCCTTTAACAAAAACAATGTTTTTTGATGCAAAGGAAACCGCTTGTGAATGTTTTCCAATTCTATTTTCGATTTTTCAAACTCTCCCATCCGAAAAAGTATTTCTTGACGCAAGGCAAGAACATCCGGAAAATAAGGCAGGATTGCAACTGCTGAATCTGCAAGAGTCAAGGCCTTTTCTTTGTCGCCATGAATTAAAAGGGCTCTTGCTGTCTCTACCATTAAATAGGGATTTAAGGGTGATTTTTCGCGACCATATTGAAGATTTTCTAAGGCTAATGAGTCTTTAATATCGTTGTAAATTTTTCCCATTTCCAAATACGGAACGATGGTTGCAGAGTCAGTTTCGATCATCTGCCGAAAATTTTCAAGGGCCAGTAAAATATTGCCATGCTGTGCTGCATATCGGCTAATACGGGTTTGTTCGTCTGGGGTTATATTTTTGAAATCCCAATCCGTATAGGCCAGATTTTCCTGGCCGTAGGCTTTAAGGAGCATAGCGGTTTCTTTCCCGCATTCCCCCCATAGTTCTTCATATAGGACCCGAATTAAATTTAACTGGTTGTGCGCCAAATCGTGATTTCCGGCATCAATTTCCATTTTCACTGCGTTCAAATAATCCTCAGAAATGCCTTCTTCAGCAGCCTTGCGAAAATATTCAGCAGCCATTTCAGGCACATTGTGCCTAAAGAAACAGACGCCCAAAATATGGGCAGTATATTTTTTTAGGGTGGTATTAGAAACATCGAGGTATTTCATTTTAGAAATGGCAGCCTCGGGTTCGCCTTTATCAAAAAGAATAAGTGCTTCAAGTAATAGCGCCTGTCCGTTTAAAGGCTCTTTTTGAATAATTTTCTTTACTAGAATTTCGGCGGTTTGGTAATTTTTATTTCTGTATTCAAATAATGATTTATTCAATTCATAATAAACAGGACTCCCTTGTTTATTATCTTCAGGATCTTGAAAATTCAAAGAATCTTCAAAAACAAGATTGTGCAACAATGCATTCGCTGCGATATCAGCTGTAACCGGGCGGTTATTAAGTGCTGCTTTCATAAAAAGCTGGGAACTTTCTTTTTTGCCACTGTGTAAATACAACATCGCCAGGGAAGCCAGAAAACCTGAATTTTTTGGGTCGAGACGAAGGGCCGATTTGTAAGCATCTATGGCAGAATCAGGTTGTTCAATTTCCCGATACAAAAAAGCCAGATTTGCATACATGTAAGGGCTCTCAATCGTTTTGAGATTTTCTTTGAGTTCTAGTATGGCCAGCTTTTTATCTCCTATTATTCTATGCAGATTTGAGATGTTTATGGAGGCGGGCACAAAAGAGCGATCCCGAATC
>JAYSVQ010000046.1:0-2699 GCA_043718485.1 Bacteroidota bacterium | reverse complement strand
TTACTCAGAATCAATAAAAAACCGGCCGTAAATAAATAACCAAACATTTCCGGGCGACCATTCAGGCGGAAAGAAACGCCTAACAAAAACAAAATTGCCGCGAGAAAAAAAGCACTTGAAAAAAATGGATTTATTTTATCCGTTTTAGAGACTTTACACTGTAAAAAAAGAAAAGACAAAATCCCCATCAGCGAAAAAAACTGAAGGAGCATAATATTTTCTTCGCCCAGATTACGAACCCAAATCCAACAAAACACTTCTGAAAGCCATTTCACATTTACCCATTCCACCTCTGCATAGGTATAGGAAAAAATATCGAAACGCGGTATTTCTCCCATCTCCAAAATTCTTTTTCCGGTTTCAAGCTGCCACCAAATATCAGGCTCATGCAGGGTTCGGATACAAAGGGCCAAACTACAAATGGCCAATAAAACCCAACCTATCCGATTCAAAATGCTTTCCTGTGCCATAACGTTTTCGAATTCCGCTGTAAAATATGGATATTCATCAAAAACTAAAGAATGCAATTTTCAAAGCCCTATAAGCTTTTGCAAGGAAAACACTATTCAAGGCATGGATTCAAGCTATTCTTTTCTGCAAAGCCATTGCTTTTTCAGGCCCTTTTCAGTACCAATTGTCTGTATCAAGACCCTCAAAATCCCGGGCAGATAAATAAATTGTGGGGCAGGTCATTTGGCTTGCACACCAAAAACCCTGCCCGAATTGGCTGGAGGGGCTGCAATGGCACCCTTGAATTATTTGCTTATCTGCATCAAAACGGTAAAATTTTTTATGAAAAAATGGGGGAATGTGAACTAAGGGAATGGATCACTTTTCGAATCGAAAAAAGAAAATCAACAATCGAAATTGAAATAAAAGGGAAGGAAACCCGTGTTTATTCTTTTGATGATCTACCCCAATGGGGCTATCAATTGTACCCCTATTTTGGCGGCCAGTTGCCGGCACCCCATCAAATGGAAATTATTGTGAAAATTTTAATTTGATTTATTTTTCGCTGCATAGTTTTTCAATAACTCCACAAAATTCCAGGCATCTTTAAAACTATTGTAAAGCGGCACCGGTGCAATGCGAATGACATCGGGTTCACGCCAATCGCAAATCACTCCATTTTCTGAAAGAAAATTATGAATTTCTCTTCCCTTTTCTGACGTGCGCATAGAGATTTGACAACCTCTTTGGTCGGGGGCAGTCGGAGTAATAATCTCCATTTTAAGTTTCTGCAAAACAGATTGTAGCAAAAACTCGATATATCCGGTTAACAAAACCGATTTTTCACGAAGGCGATCCATTCCTGCTTCATCAAACAATTCTAGAGAAGCACGCAAAACCGCCATTGGCAACACCGGAGCATTGCTCAATTGCCAACTTTCTGCTGATGGAATGGCTTTAAAATTTGGTCCCATTTTAAAACGAGTTGTTTTATCATGACCCCACCAGCCTGCAAATTTTGGAAGATCAGGATTCTTAACATGTTTCTCGTGCACAAAAAGTCCGGCAACACCACCTGGTCCACCATTCAAATATTTGTACCCGCACCACGCCGCAAAATCAACATTCCAGTCGTGTAATTTCAACAAGATATTTCCTGCAGCATGGGCCAAATCAAGACCTAAAATGATTCCCTTTTCGGCAGCGGCTTTCGCAATTTTTTCAATCTCAAATGCCTGTCCGGAATAATAGTTAACCGCACCTAATAATATCATTGCGGTTTCACTTCCGTATTTTTCTATTGCAGCCAAAATCTCATCCGTCGACAAAATCGGATTGCCTTTTCCATTTCGCAATTCGACTATGCCTGAATCAGCATCGTAACCATGAAATTTAATTTGAGAATGCACGGCATATCGGTCAGATGGAAAAGCATCGCCCTCAATCATTATTTTCCAGCGCTTCTTTTCTGGTCGGTAAAAAGAAACCATTAAAAGGTGCAAATTAGTTGTTAATGAGCCCATTACAACAATTTCATCGATGGAAGCACCTACGATTCTCGACATCGGGTCAGCCAAAAATTCATGATAATCCCGCCAAGGATAATGCGCATCGAAATGTCCCTCCACCCCTTTTTCTTTCCAGTCTTGAAGCTCAACTTTTACATATTTTTCGGCACGCTTAGGTTGTAAACCCAGGCTGTTTCCACAGAAATAGATTTTCTTTTTTCCCTCTTTTGTGACGGGGAAAAGAAATTTTTTCCGTAGGGGGGCCAACGTATCTTTTGAGTCTAGCTTGGCCGCAAATTTCTTTTTATCTGAAAAATTATTCATTATCGTTTGCAATAGAAAAAAGGATGGGTCTTGAAGGCGCTGCATCTGAATAGAAAGGTGCAATCTGCAAATTCAACAAGTAGGGACCATCTTTTACAGAATCTGGAACAAAAATAAATTCGGTAACCGTAAAATATTTTTCCTGTCCCTGAGGGCAATTTTGTTTGCCGGGCTCTATTCCCCAAAAAATTCGGTGGTTAGATAATTTACCTTCATCATTTAATCGATCGAGTGAAGGAAAATCAACTAACAGGTGTCGGAAATTATTTTCACGAATCCATTGCATTGCTTCTTTTGTAAAAAAAGGCGGAGCCGTTTTCATCCAATCTCTATGTTTTTTTTCTTCGGAGTTTGGCACACAACGAATGACAAGCGCAGCACAAAACCTTAACCAATCTGAATGAAATGCTTTTTCCA
>JAYSVQ010000450.1:0-3627 GCA_043718485.1 Bacteroidota bacterium | reverse complement strand
GAGAAGGGTAAAAAGGAAGGATGTTTTTGCCTTAATCGTCATAGGTGGCAGGAAAACGCTATTTTTGACTACAAATTTCAATAATTTTCACCGGTAAGAAAACCAGGTAAGATTGAAAACCTTTCGCTGCGTATTCATTTTCATACAATTGCTTGTATTTTGCCAGCTTCTGAACGCTCAGGTTAGCCCTGTTGATTCATTGAAAATTGGCGGAAAACGCAAACCCGGAGGCGCTATCACAAAAATTGCGCCGAATGATAGCCTCGCAAATAATAATGATTCCGCCTCACTTTCCCAGAATCCGGTTCCATTCGGGGATTCCATTCCCAAAACTTCTGCCGCAAAACCCAAAAATTCGGGCGTAGATACCACGGTTTCTTATTCAGCAACCGATTCTATTGTTTTTGATATGCAAAGCAAAACCCTCGTTTTGTTTAAAAACGGGGAACTTAAATATCAGGATATCACCCTTAAAGCAGATAGCATATCGGTTGATTTCGATAAAAACACTTTGTATGCAGCCGGCTTAGCCGACTCGACCGGTAAAATTGTAGGCATTCCCGATTTCAAACAGGCAGACCAAATTTATAAAGCGCAAAGGGTTGCCTTCAATTTTAAAACCCGAAAGGGAAAGGTCTCTTTTGCACGAAGCAAGCAAGAAGATAATTACGTGTTGGGTTCGGAGGCAAAACTTGCCGGACTCGATGCCAATGGCAAAGACATTATTTATATAAAAAATGGTGCTTTCACTGCTTGCGATGCCGAGGAACCGCATTATCATATTCGTTCGCGAAAATTAAAAATAATGCCCAACGACCGAATCATCTCGGGGCCATTGATGTTTGTCGTTGACCGATTTCCACTTCCTATTGTTTTGCCATTTGGCTTCTTCCCCAATAAACCGGGGAAAAGGTCCGGCCTTATTCTTCCTCAATATGGTGAAGACCTTGAGCGTGGTTTTTTTCTAAAGGGATTGGGATTTTATTGGGCGGTAAATGATTTTCTGGCCATAAAAATGATTTCTGATATTTATACACGAGGGGGCTATCAATTCGGATTATCGGTTGACTACAATGCCCGATATAAATTAAACGGTGCATTAGATGTGAGTTACAGTTTAAAGAAAACAGGAGAGAAATATGAAGAGGTTCCCAACAAACAAAGAATTAAAGATTTTTATGTTTCCTGGAATCACGCCCAAAATATTTCTCCCTCTACCAAATTATCTGGCAACGTTAAAATAGGAAGTAGCGATTACCTAAAAAATAACTCCTACAATACACAAGAGGCGGTTCAAGCAAAATTGAATTCATCGGTGAATTTGCAAACCGGATTTTTCAAAAGACGCCTCTCGATGAGCGTAAATCTGGATCATGACCAAAATACGCAAACAAAAACCATGACCCTCGGTTTGCCGACAATTAACATGTCGCTGGCAAGATTAACGCCTTTCAATTCTATAATTTCAAAAAAATCTGAAGCCCTCAGCATTTTAACTAATCTGGGTTTCTCTTATGGCTTAAACGCTAAAAATTCAATTACGGCACCCGATTCGCTCATATTTGGGATTCTGGCAAATCCAACCCGTGAAGTGTCTTTAATTGAAATTGAGGATGAAGACACAACGATTACCACGCAGCAAGCGTTTGATTTTTTTAGAAATGGCGTAAAGCAATCCGTACCCATTTCGACTAAAATCACCATTGGAAAATTTTTCTCCTTCTCCCCTTCCTTTAATTATAATGAGTACTGGTATTTCAGAAGGAGATATAAAGAATATTACGAAACTATCGACACGGTTAGTGGCGCAAGAATTGCCAATGACCGCGACATTAATGAATATGGTTTTTACACCATGCGTGATTATAACACCGGCGTTGAAACCAGCACCAATTTGTATGGTTTTTATTCTATTAAAGGAGATTCTGCAAAAGGGCGAAATGAAATGACCGTAAGACATACCCTTACCCCGCGACTTTCTTTTACCTACAAACCTGATTTCGGTCAGCCTAAATACGGTATTTATGATTATGTACAATCCGATACCCTGGGCAATACCCGCCTATACAACCGATATAAAGACACTCCCTTTGGCACCCCTTCAACGAGTAAAACAGGAAGAATTTCCTTTTCAATTAACAACAATCTCGAACTAAAGTACAAACCCAAAGAAAAGAAAATTGAAACCGATAGCCTTACCATCGATTCATTAGCACAAATCAACACCCTCGGATTTACACCCGAAGAAACGGATGATGAAGGGGAGGAAAAAAAATTGGGAAAAGGGGGAGAAAAAAAACCCGAAGACATGTTCAAGAAAATCACCCTTCTGGAACAATTGTCTTTGAACACAGGCTACAACCTATTGGCTGATAGCCTAAAACTTGACCCCTTTGCACTTTCGGCGAGAAGCAATCTTTTTAACAATATGCTGGGCATTCAAGTCGGCGCAAATTTTGACCCCTACGCATTTGATTCAACCGGCAGACCTTATGACAAATTCTTATGGGAGGCAGAATCACAATTAGTAAGACTTACTCGGTTCACTGTGAATTTGAGTACAGGCCTTACCGGAAAAAACAAAGACCCAAAAAAGCGAAATCTTAAAAGACCACCCGCCTATTTATTGCTGAATGATTTGTACCAAGACCCAAACATTCCATGGACCGCAAATGTCGCCCTTAACTTAAATTATACAGACAATGGCGTTGACAAAGACACGACCCTTAATATAATGATGAGCGGAAATTTTAAAATCGGAAAAAATTGGTCGATTGATTTTTCTACCGGACTCAACATCATAAAAAAGGAATTGACGGTTACCACGTTTTCATTTAACCGCAATCTTCATTGCTGGAATCTGCGCTTCTCATGGACGCCCTTCGGGCCACTTAAGTCCTATTTATTTTCCATCAATGCAACAAGCAAAATGCTGAAAGACCTGAAAATTCAGAAACAAGATCGCTTTAGCGATAACTTTAATTTTTAAGTTGAATTTCGCTTTCCATTGTTTATTCTCAGCAACCCTGCTCTTTCACTTTCTTCAAATCGTAAAACAAGTTCAGAAACCGTTTTAACCTCACCTGAGGGAACAAATTCAGGATGAATTTCGGCTAAGGGAATCAATACAAAAAGCCGTTCTTTGTACCTAGGATGTGGAATTTGTAATTCATTCTCGATTACCTGTTGGTTATCAAATTCAATAATATCAATATCAAGTGTGCGTGGGCCCCACATGATTTCACGCGTTCTTTTATTTTCCTTTTCGATTTGGAGAATAAGCGCTAATAATTCCTGAGGCAAGCCGTGGTAATCACCCGAAATCACCGCATTATAAAATACAGGCTGATCGGTCTTGCCCCAAGGGGGGCTTTCCCAAACCGAGGATTGCTTATCCAATTGAAATCCATTCTTTACGAGCGAGGCAATCCCAGCCGCAATGTGCCCCTGCCGGTCACCAAGATTTGAACCTAGAGATAAGATTACCATAAGAAGAATTAACTAACAATTTTCATCCGCCCATTTATATAAATCTGCGGGTATGACACCTATTTGTTTTACATCCTGTTTTCAAGTGCGCTGCGGGAATTTCCTTTTTACGTCCCCAAACAGGAATTGCCCTTAGAG
>JAYSVQ010000449.1:0-3632 GCA_043718485.1 Bacteroidota bacterium | reverse complement strand
TTCACTGGAATAAATTTTTTAGATATCAACATTAACATGTTGATATTCAAATAGTTAATACGAATTTTTGAGCTTTCGTTCAGACACTAGATACATTTCCACGTTTTGAAGAGGAACACAAATGGGCGGCACGGTTTTTTGTTATCGGAGAAATGTTGAGGGATACCACCCTCAAAACCCAATTTGATGGAGGTGATTTTTGGGATGCGCATTCCGATTCCACCATTGGAAATTTATGGAATATAATTAACCTTCAAAGAGGTGGGGATCTTGAAGGGGCGCAAACTGCCTTAGCTTTTTTCGAGCCTGTAAACCTCGTTGAAGAGAATTTCAAGGCATTTTATGAAATCTTGATTGCACATGAACTTTCAGGCAATGCTGAAATCGATACTGCGCAACTGGATTCCCTTACCCTCATAGCAGAGCAATGCCCCGATCCGGGTGGCTTGGCAGTGCATTTGGCAAGAGCGCAACTTGCCCCTGAAGGAATAGAAATTTATGAGCCCAATGCTTGTGATGAATCCGGAAAAAGAGAATTTGGTGCAGCAAACGCTACGGAAGAAACAAAGTTCTCAATTGTAACTTACCCGAATCCAAGTAATGGTCAGGTTACTTTTGAATTAAGAGGTGAATTGAGTAAACCTGTTCATGTGAAAATTAAAGACCTCTTAGGAAGGGAAGTTTTTTCTTTTGAATTAAATGAAATAGATAGAAAAAAGGAATTAAACTTCAACAACTTTACCGGAGGAGTTTACCCTTGGGAAGGAAAATCCATTGATACGCATTTTACAGGAAAGGTGATTATACAGAAATGATATTTTTTAGGGCGCTAATATATGTTTTAATGACAAGCATTATCGCTTTCAACCCTGTTACTGTATTCGGCCAAAGGAATCGAAATTGGACATTTGGCGAATCCATATTTATGACTTTCGATTCAGTTGGCCCAAAAGTGGACACCAGTCGCAGGTCAACTTGGTTTTTTGAATTGACGGCAAGTATAAGTGATAAAAATGGTGATTATGCCTATATGGCCAGTCATAATGAAATTTATGACAGAGAAAATCAACCTATTACTGCACCTTGGTCAGGCTGGCAAAGTAATTTTTCAATTACTCAAGGCGTTACAATGTTTCCCTATGAGCCAAGCAATAAAACGATATGTGTTTGGATGGGATATAACTGCCCTATTGTTAATAGTGTATGTTTGCAAGGAACTATTATTGCCAATGAATTAAATGAAGGAAAGGGTCGGGTTATTGATCCAATTATAGTTTTGGTTGACACAATAGAAGCAATTACTGAAAAGCTGAATGTTACGAAACATTCAAATGGAAAAGATTGGTGGGTTTTAGGTCATTTACATGCGAATTTCTCTTGGCCGGGTCAAAAAACCTATTTCAGGGTGCTTTTGAATGGCAGTGGTTTTTCAGCGCCCACGTTTCAGGATATTGGCAGTGATATTACGCCGAACATTACTACAATTCCAAACAGTGCCCAAGGTGAATTGATTTTTTCTGAGCAAGGGAATCGTTTGGTTTTTGTATCGGGGGCAGGCACGATAGACCTTTTTAAATTTAATCGCTGCACCGGCCTACTATCTGATTTTAGAATTTTAGGCACACCGGCTATTGATTTATATAAGGATAATAATTATTACGGTGCCTCTTTTTCATCTGATGGCAGCAAGTTATATGTTTCAGAAGCTAATTTGAGTGGTTCCAGAATTTTTCAATGGGATTTAAGTGACACCTCCCAAATCGTTTCGTCAAAAACTTTAATTTATCAATTGCCTGCCGATTCTACTTTCTTTGGCCAACACCAAATTGGGCCTGATGGTAAAATTTATATGACAACTGTAAATTTTGATGACTCCTCAAATGTCCATAATTTTCACCTTTCAGTTATTCATAGCCCAAATGCGCAAGGTGCAACCTGCAACTTTGAATTGGATGGGGTTGATTTAAATGGTTGGCGAGGAGGTGTTGGCCTTCCCAACATGCCCAACTACAATCTGGGTCCTGAGCGCATGGTTGCAGATTGCGGGCCAGATATTAGCATTTGCTTTGGTGATTCTGTGCTTTTGGGTGTGCCCGATACCAGTGAGGGCCGGGTTGATTTTGCATGGAAGCCTCTGCGACCAAGTGATGGTTCGGTTGCAGATAGCAGCGATGCGCAGGTGTGGGTGAGTCCGACCGATACAACCATTTATATACTTACTGTAGAAGACAAAACATGGAATTGTCCATGTTCCATCACTACCGATACAGTAATGGTATTTGTTTTACCTGCAAGTGAAGTCCCGCAACTGAATTTGGGTGCCGACCAAAAGGTATGTGTGGGTGATACCTTGCTCTTGCAATCGGGAACAGGTGTAAATGCAAACTGGTCTTATTTGTGGAATACGGGCGATACGCTTGCAGCTATTTCTGTGCATACGCCTTTTGGGATTGGCGGTAAAATTACAAGCTACTATCTCGACATCGAACACAGTACGGGTCTTGCTTGCGCACACAAAAGCGATACCATTTTAGTTGCGTGGAAGTCCGCCCCGCATGATGCATCTCTGCAAGACCTCACGCTCTGCGCCCACGACCCTCGCCTAATAGGCAGTTTGGGTCTACCCGGTGTGGCCTACCTGTGGTCGCCAACTACCGGCCTCGACAATTCAAATACTTCACAGCCCCTGGCGACCTTAATCAAAGCACAAGATTATGTTGTATCGCTCATTGCGCATGTGAATCCGCCTGCCTGCAAAACCCACCAACAATCGGTACATGTTTCGGTGCTGCTCTGCCACCTGCCGACTTACCTCTCCGCAACTGAACCCAACCTATTAATATACGGTCTTGAATCTCCCTTTGAAATCAGGGTCTATGACATGCAAGGGCGTTTGGTGTATGCATCAAATGATTATAAAAACGGGCTGAATCGTTCGCAGCTTGCTCCGGGGCTGTATTATTATATTGTGCAAGATGCATTGGGTGTGATGGGGAAGAGTAGGTTGATGGTTAATGAATAATGGGGTTAATTGATAATGATTAATTGATAATGGATAATGGATAATTGTCAATTTTCCATTGTTAATTGTCCATTGTCCATTGTCCATTTTAATCGGTTTTACTTTTTTTTGCCCAAAGCAATAAATAAACAAGGTATCCAATAAAAACAACGCCGATTCCGGCGAGAGCATTCATCGGATTATGAATGAGGTCGTTGATCACAAACCAGGTGCAGACGAGAATGAAAAGCAGGGGAAGTATAGGATAGAAGGGAACTTTGAATCCAGCTGCAGGGCCCTTGTTTCGTTTTCGATGGACGAACAAGCTTACTGCGGCAAGGGTGAGAAAAATCCATTCGACAAAAACAACGTATTCAATTAATTTCTCAAATGTACCCCAAACCAATACCAAAAGAATTGCCCATGCCGATTGGGAAACGACGGCGAAAACTGGCGTTCCTGTTTTCGGGGAAACCTCAGCAAACTTGCTGAAGAAAACTTTATCCTGTGCCATTGCAAAATAAATTCGGGGTGCCGACAAGGTGTAGATTCCTGCAGTGCCAAAGGTTGAAATAAAAATGAGTCCCGAAATCAGAATTCCGCCCAAGCCACCTAACAAAGTCTCGAGTGC
>JAYSVQ010000448.1:0-3637 GCA_043718485.1 Bacteroidota bacterium | reverse complement strand
TCATCAGCACTTGGCTCACGCTCAAATTCTTGTTCTAATTTAGAATATGCTTTGTTGATTTTATTTAATGATCCAACTTGGTTTAAAGGTAAACGAACAATACGAGATTGCTCAGCTAATGCTTGTAAAATTGATTGACGAATCCACCAAACAGCGTAAGAAATAAATTTAAAACCACGAGTCTCATCAAAACGACGTGCAGCTTTAATTAAACCTAAGTTTCCTTCGTTAATTAAATCTGGTAAACTTAAACCTTGGTTTTGATATTGCTTTGCAACCGAAACCACAAACCTAAGGTTTGCCTTGGTTAACTTTTCGAGGGCCTGCTGGTCACCTTCCCTGATTTTTCGGGCGAGTTCAACCTCATCGTCAGGCGTCAGCAAATCTACCTTGCCGATTTCTTGAAGGTATTTGTCTAGGGACTGAGATTCCCTATTCGTGATTTGTTTGCTGATTTTAAGCTGCCTCATGCGCTAGGTCAAACTCTGGTTAATAGGTAATAGAAACGGACTGGCCGAGGAAATTGTTTTTAAAGCGTGCAAAGATAGGGAATAGCAATCGTGATAACAATCAGTTTTTTCGCTCAAAAAGGGGATTAACTAAAATGCGCACCTGCGTAGCTCGATTCCTTGTATTCCTTGGTGGGGTTGATGGAAAACACCGCTACTTGAGATTTATTCACAATGTGGGCAGCGTAAGCCCCCAACAATTGCTCTCTTAGTTTTTTCTCTTGCTGGCTCATGATCACAATCATATCCCCTTTTACTTGCTCAGTGTAATCCAAAACAGCATCGGGAAGGTCTTTATCAGATACGATCATGCTCGGATTTGAAATAACCCCCTGTTTTTTAATGTAAGCATCTGCTTTTTCTAATCTGCCTTTCAGTTTCTTTTTCACTTCCTCATCATCGGTTTGCAAAATAGAAAGCGGAAACAATTCTGCCTTAAACTTTAAAGCAAGATTAATTCCCCAGCTTACCTTTTCACCGGTTTCTTGAGTAAGGTCAAGCGGTAAAACGATTTTTGAAAAGCCGATGTTTTCGTCTGCCCTGCGAATGGTCATAACCGGACAAGGCGCAATGCGAATCACCCGGCTGGCATTGCTGCCAACAAATTCCTGAAAACCCGAAGCACCATGCGTGCCCATCACCACCATCCATGCGGTAATTTCTCCCGCTGCATCTGCGATTGTTTTATAGGGCGTGCCTACTTTTATGAGTTTGTTGAATTTTATTTTGCCATCATGCGAATGACGACGAATAAAATCGTTCAGCATTTTGTCTGCTTCTTTTCTCGCTTCTTTTTCATCAAAGCTTGAAAACATTTTTGCCAGACCCGATGGCGCTTCAATCGAATGCAAAATGAAAAGTTCTGCATCAAATGTAAGTGCCAACTCTTTTGCTTTTGAAAAAGCCAAATCGGCAAATTGTGAAAAGTCTGTTGGGAAAATGATTTTCTTGGAAACTTCAGGCATATCTAATGGTAATAATATTCGGGCACAAAGCTAAGGTTTTGTGTCGGCATTATGCAATAGCCTAAACCCTCCTTTTTAAACCGGAAACCAAGAATGGTATTTAAAATCCTGAACCTCTGCCCTTCCGGGCCTTATGGTAATTACCGGCACCTTGCTATGCGAAACCACAGATTCAGTAACAGAACCCGAAACCAATCGGCCTAAACCAGACCTGCCGTGGGTATTCATCATGACCAATTCCGAGCCTTGAAAATCTGCGGTTCTAAGTATTTCTCCGGCAATATCATCCGACAAGGAGACTTCTAAAGTCACTTTGGTAATTCCATCTTTTGCTAAAAAAGTTCGCTCTTGTTCCAAAAATGTTAGCTCATCTTTTTTATCATCTGCATCTGCACTTGATGGGAGAATGCTAATCAAATGCAAATCAGGATCCATCAGCGAAAAATAGGATTTCACATATCTTCTCAATTCCCGAATGCCGAATTTTCGCTCAACCGGAATCAAAATCTTTTTAAATGAAACCCTTTCTTTTTGGTCATTAATACTCAAAACCGGACAGGGAGCATGACTCAATATTCGCGACGCATGGGTTCCCAAAACCCTTAAATCACCTCGGTGGTGCCCTTCGGTAAACATCAGAATTAAATCTGCCTTTGCTTCTTCAGCAGTATTCCCAATGTGAAAATCAACCCTGCCTTCATGAATTACCAATTCCCTTTGTACTGAAAGTGGCAAATTTTCATTCCCCACTTTTTCAAGAACCTCCATTGATTTTTCACAAATCTTTCCCCTATCAAAAAATTGAGAAAGATTTAGCCCGTAATGGATTTGAAAAACACCGGGCAAATCCGGAATCACGTGCAACAAAGTTACCTTGGCCTGATACAAAGCAGCGAGTTTGCCAGCTTGCTTGACCATTGCAAGCGCACCGTCAGAAAAATCAACCGGAACAAGAATATTTTTTAAATGATGCATACTGTTTAAGGAAAAGAAGGAAATGATAAAGAGTGCGAAGGAAGAATAATTACTTCATATTTAAAGTGATTTTTATCACCCGCCCTGAATTTGTAACACAATTATTGAATAAACCTTACTTTAGGCCTATGATTGGTGCTTCTGAACTCGTTGTAAATCCAAATGGCTCGGTATATCATCTCGGCCTTCAGCCGGGCGAAATAGCAGATGACGTTTTTCTGGTAGGTGACCCCGGGCGAGTAGATACCGTAATTTCTCGATTTGATTCGGTTGAATTCATTCGGGAAAAAAGAGAATTTCGCTCAGCAACCGGACGCATCGGCAATAAAAGAGTTTCGGTCATCAGCACCGGAATTGGTACCGACAATATCGACATTGTCTTGACCGAATTGGATGCCCTTTTCAATCTCGATTTGGAGAAAAGGGAATTGCGGCAAAGCCTCAAGAGTTTGCGCATTATGCGCTTAGGAACCTGTGGAGGTTTACAACCCGAGGTGCCCTTGGGTGCGCTCGTCTTTTCTGATTTTGCGCTTGGCCTCGACAGTTTAATGCACTATTACCATTACCCGCTTTCAAAAGAAACTGCAGATTTAGAACACAAATTCAATCAATATATATCCGGACTTACCGTATTGCGGTTCCCAATTTATGCCGCTGAGGCGGATGTAACTTTTCGCGCAAAAGCGCAGCAATCCGAAAACCTCTTTTCAGGCATTACCTTGACAGCGCCGGGATTCTATGGCCCACAGGGCCGATACATTCAGCGCGCAGCGCCCCTTGAGCCTCGCTTGCCCGAAATCGCTGCTGCTTTTCGCTGGCAAGGGAAAAAATGCCTCAATCTCGAAATGGAAACCTCTGCCATTCTCGCTTTTGGACAAATCCTCAAACACCAAACGGCATCTTTGTGTACCGTGCTTGCAAACCGAACAGAAGGCACCTTCCATCCCCATCCCGAAAAAGCCGTTTCACATTTGATTGATGAAGGATTTAAGTTGATGGGGTTTTAAAAGGACAAGTTTTGGAATCTTTATGTGGGGTTAATTGTGATTAGATTTATTAACCACCTTCAAATTGGATTGAAACCGCAATTATTTTATTCTACTAAGGTCCATATTATTAGAAAACAAACTAACCAGAAAAACGTCGCTCCCTTTTACTTCATAAAAAAGTGTATTTTGTTTGCTCAAC
>JAYSVQ010000447.1:0-3690 GCA_043718485.1 Bacteroidota bacterium | reverse complement strand
CAAAACCAATTTCGATCTTAAAAATGGACTTAAATTAAATTTAGTGAACTTAAGGCTTGCCAGGCCGTTCATCATTTACAAAAAAATGAACGGTTTTTACAATTCGTAAACCTCATTTGGGTTTATAAAAACATCAATGAAGTTGTAAATTGCAGTGTTAAAAATCAATTTGCCAAAACTAAACTAGCACATTTAGGTGTTATCTGGTATTGCATTTGCTCGGCAGAATTACTTAATTTTGATATAGTTATGCCAAAACACAAGGTAAAAACCTTGCTACTTTACCTTTTATTTGCCTCCATTGCTTGGCAACCGCTTCGCTGTCAGATAATTCTCAGTTATTTCTCTTGGGATAGCACTGTCGCCCACCCTGGCCCTAACAATCCACATATTGCGGATGTGGGACCGAATGGAGTATCCTCAGGTACAAACGTAAGACAAAGAACACCTGCTCAATCCAATTGGGGAATTAGCCCGGGTTTTATCAATACGGGTATAATATGTGGCAATAACGCCAATTGGGGAGGCCAACCTCCAGGAAGCAATGGGGTTCAATCGGCTTCAACATCTTGCCGGAGAAGTATAGACATGCTCATCGACAATAGTGGTGGTTTTGCCACTTGGTTTGATTATCCAGAATTGATATTTGACATTTATTACCGAAGGAGGAGTGAATCTGACAGCGCGGTTTTTTTCCATAGAGGAGCAAATTTTTTGTTTGGAATGTGGGGCGGGAATTTAGGAATCCGGTATTTGGTCGAAGATGGCTTAGGGGGCTTTAATGCAATTCCCAATCCTTGTTGTGGTTACCATACAGCAATTTTTGGTCAAACACCAGACGATAATACTTGGCGTCATTATGAGTTCAGTTATAGTCAGGCAACGGGAATTGCAGAAATAAAAGTAAATGGCACTAGTGTTTGGACTACCCCCATTACTGACCAATACCCGGGAAGAGCAATGTATTGGACCGGCGCATCTCAATTAAGAATTGGGGCAGGAATGGATGGATTGGGTTGGATGCAAGCAGCATTAGATGAAGCTACAATTAGCAGAACGGGGCCTTTGCCTGTTGTGTTAACCGATTTTTTGGCAACGCAATCCAATAGATTTGTTTCGCTTGATTGGCAAACCCTTTCAGAAACCAATAGCAATTATTTTACAGTTGAAAGAAGTCCTGACGGAATGACTTGGACCAAACTTGGAGATGTAATGGCGACGAGAAACAGCTTAGAACCCAATTCCTATTCATTGATTGATTTTTCACCCCTCGAAGGAATGAATATATATAGGCTTCGCCAAACAGATTTGAACGGACAAGTCTATTTTCTTGATTATGCCCAAACCGAAATTTTATACAATTATTCTGGGCTTATTTCTATTTTCCCAAATCCGGTAGTTGAAAATAATCAAATTGAAATCCACTTCGCTTGTGAGAAAAATGGCCTCATTCGCACAGACATTCTTGGAATGGATGGCAAACTTTTTGAAACAAAAATGTTTGATGCTCGCGAAGGAAAAAATCAACTTTTTTTATCAACTGAAAGTTGGCCCAATGGGGTTCATTTCATTAAAATTAACAGCGAAGGCAGAAACTATTTTGAAAAAATTATTGTGAACCGCTGAGTTTTACAAGCCTTCGGATATCAGCCATTCCATTTGCATCAATTAATTTTAACAAATAAATTCCATCCGGAAATTCACTTAAATTCAAGGTGAAACGTTCTTGATTACTTTCTAATTCTTCTTTTCGCAGAATTGTGCCGTTTATTTTAACAATAGAAAAAGAATGTATGGGAATAGAACTCTCGACCCAAATTTGGGAAAATAGGGGATTCGGATAAACTAAAACAGTGGGGCTTTTCTCATCTTCAATTTGAATAGGCGGTTGGGAAAACAAAAAGACCTCCCTTGTTCCATTTGATGAAACAACGACTTTTGCCAATGGCGTTTGAATATCTTGGCCAAACCAATAATACTCTACCCAAGACCGGTAAACAGAATACCAAAACCCTGTATTATCTTGAATAGAATCATGCTCTGTAAAAGCATAGCGCAGCCTTAATACATTTGACTTTAAAAGACCAAGATTTCCTTTAAAAACACCTTCTCCATCACAACTCACATTGAC
Organism: Bacteroidota bacterium; assembly: GCA_043718485.1. Classification (GTDB taxonomy): domain Bacteria; phylum Bacteroidota; class Bacteroidia; order J057; family JADKCL01; genus JAYSVQ01. Next base: position 1,559 of record JAYSVQ010000447.1, on the reverse strand, counting down.
CTGTCCCATTCTAATTACATTTCCAAATTCATGGTCTACGCCCTCATAATGGTCTGAATATTGATCCCCGTATTCCATCGGAAAACGAAAAACTTCCGCACCATCGGAATAATAAAACTTCCTGTTATTTTGGTCCCAGTATCCATGCCAGGAAACAAGGCTATCTGATGATTCATAATAATCATAGTTGCGATTAAACGCATTGTAAATCGCAAGGTTTGCATCTCCAAATTCTCCATCGCCTGGCGTTATACTCGGGTTTTGATACTCAAACAAATATTGAATAGGACCAATTTGGGCATCGGAAAAATCCCAAAATTTTTGTGTGCCTCCTGACCCTTCACCATGAGTACTATCGATGACTTGGTGAATTTCAATTGAAGTACCCTGCACTGGCTTATGAAAAGCAGTGAGTCGAGGGATTTGTGCTTCAAGAACACTTAAAATCAAAAAAAGAGAGACAGAACCAGCCGAATAAAATTTGATTAACATGGGCTTGGTATTACCTAAAGGTACAAAAAAGAATTAATTGGGACGAACAGTATCTACATTTTGTTGAGGTCTAGGAAGATTTGGCCTAGGCGAGTCGCTTCGAGTTGGATTAGGCGTGCTTTGGGGATTTACTGGACGGGTTTGGTCTTGGGGATCCAAGCTGTTAAGTCCCTGAGCATCACGTAAAATTGGCAAGTTTAAGGTTGCGGTATCCATAAAAACACGTTCCGTGCTTTCCTCTACGTTAATAAATTCGAGAAATGCGTGAATAAGCGCATTTGGGCCTACCTGGGAAGGCAAACCCTTTTCACCATAAGCTCGGTCGGGTGGAATCCAAAGCTCCCAAAGCGAGCCTTCTTTCATGGTTGACAAAGCGATTTTTAGCCCGACAATTAAACCACCCGCATCCCAAATTTCTGGAGCACCATTTAATCGGGAATCAGCAAAAAAGGGTGCGTCTAACTCCCCTGCTTGAAAATGAACCCTAAATGCTTTAGCTCCGAAACCCAATTTTCCCGTTCCAGCATTTATTACCTTGTATTGGATTCCAAGGGGATGGAGTTGGACTCCCTCTTTATTAAGATTTTCTGCAAGAAAAATATTGGCCTTCTCCAAATTAGTCGCAGCCTTTACCAAAAGGTTTTGGAAATATCCTTCCCTTAATTGGTGAGAGAAAAATCCTGAATTCAAGGAGAGCACACTATCCGGAAAAAGGCCGCCTATTCCTTTTTCTCCATCTTCCATTCCTTTTAAAAATGACTCACGCTCAAAATTCAACCCAGCTTCTGCAATTTGGGTAGCCAACAAAAAGCCGAACGAATAACTAGAAGTATCGGCTTTTGTGAATTGATTCTCCGATTGAGCGGCTTGCCCTTCCCATTCATCATTTCCACATGAATGTGACAAGAATGCCAATAAAAGTAGCCTTGCGAAAAAATTAATGCTGGCGGAAAATTTCACTCTTTAAAATTGGAAAACGATTATGAATTGGAACCATACTTAAATTCTTTAAAAGGGATTCCTTGACTAAAAAATTGGGCGAATTACCGAACGAGCGTTACAAAACC
>JAYSVQ010000446.1:0-3698 GCA_043718485.1 Bacteroidota bacterium | reverse complement strand
ACCGGCCATAACCAAGAAGAAAATTACGAAGAAAAAGAATCTATCATTCCGGATTTAAGACTATCCTTCCGAAAACTTTTCAGTTTTTTCATTGTTTTTTTACTCATCGGTTTTTTGGCTTATTTAATGTTCAGAATGCAAAAATTGATTGATTTTCGAAAAACAACACGAATTGAAACCTTGAATTTACCAGGTGGATTATTAAAAGCCGAAGACCCCAAAGAATCATCAGCTCTGGCCAAGGCGGCACAAAAAAAAATAAATGAAAATGATTATCCTACCGCGCTCAGGTACCTGTACCTGAGTTATGTGGTATTGTTGCACGAAAAGAAAAAAATTTATTATAATCCATCCTATACAAATTGGGAGTATCACAAAAGAATGACCCAATTGGGTTTGTCCAAAAATGAATCCTATTTTATTACTCAATTATTTGATGAAACGCATTATGGTTTAAAACCCGTTAACGAAGCTTCATTCACGCTTTTTCAGTCTGATATTGAAACGCTCTCAAATCAGGTTCAAATATGAATCAAAAAAAGAGAGTATTTATTTTGATTTCCCTAAGCCTTGCGTTCATCATTGGGCTAACGACCTTCATTTTGGTTAACTCAAATAAAGACGAAACCAGTTACAGAAATTATTCAACTCGATTTACGAGTCCGACAGGGACGCATGCCCTGTATAGAATTTTAAAGGAAAGGAACTTTCCGGTAGAAAAAAATTACTTTTCAATTGAAAAAATTCCCGAACTGCAATCCAAAAACCTGGTGATGATACGGCCGAGTTATTATTTTAAGGATAAGGAAGAGATCGCTTTAGAAAAAAATATTCATGCCGGAACCTGGCTTTTAATAATAACAAGTAAATTCAGAAACCCAGTAAATGAAATGGGGCTTTTGACTCAAAACCCAGATGAAAAAGAGCCCTTTTCTATAAAAAAAATTAACAATCCAATCGTTTCTTCATTTGAAATTCAATCCGATTCTATTGAATTGTTTATAAAAGAAAAATACAAAATCCCTTACAGCATTTTGGAATTTGAGGAATACGAGGATGAAGTATTTTTTTACAGTTTACACCATCCGGTAAAACCCTTAATTACAGATTCTGCAGGCCATTTTCTTGCTGGAATTTCAGAAATAGGGAAAGGCGGAATTATTTTTCTTACCACCCCCCACCCTTTCACAAATTTAGGGTTGAAACATCCGGGAAATTTAAAATTTGTGCTCAACCTTTTTTCGTGGATGCAAGAAAAACATCCGGGTCCAATTCTTTTTGATGAATATCACCACGGCTTTCAAGTAGAAAGAATTGCCTCACCCTCATTGAACCCTGAAATCAGGTGGATGTTGATTGCACTCTTTATCACCCTATTTTTGGCTGTAATGAGTGGTTTGCGAAAACCCATTCAGGTAGTTCCTATCACAAATGAACCCAGACGTTCGGTTTCTGAATTCCTAAGCTCTATGGCAAATTTGTATCATCGCAAAAAAGGGACTTTTTATCTTTTCATGGAATCATCTCTCAGGTTCAGTACCCGTTTGAAAATATGCCTCGGCTTAAAAGGAATTGATATTTTGAAAAACCCCAATCCGGTTCTCACGGCAGCCAGCGCAAAATGGGGAGAAGAAGAAAGTAAGGCGCTGAAAGAAATACTTATCGGTCTAAAAAAAGCACATGAACAAGAAAAACAGGATTTAACCCTCTTAATTGCCATTCGAAAATTTTCAATAAAGAATAAATTAGACCAAAACTTGTTCGTGAAATAACAGCGACTTTTGTTGCTCCCACTAAATAGGCTAATTTTGGTTCATGCTTCTAGAATTAGCAATTACAATTGAAAAAATTTGGCTGGACCGATCCTTACTCAACCACCCGGAATCGATAAATGCAATTGAAAGCGTTATCGCTATGCTCGAAAATGGAGAATTGCGTTGTGCAAGTCCATTAGAAAATGGCGAATGGCAAGTAAATGAATGGGTGAAAAAAGCCGTAATCTTATATTTTCCCATTCGCAAAATGGAAACGTTACAGAGTGGAATTTTTGAATACCATGATAAAATGGAACTCAAAAAGGATTTTGCAGCTAAAGGAATTCGGGTTGTACCCCCTGCAACTGCACGTTATGGTGCATATATTTCAAAAGGGGTAATTCTCATGCCATCCTATGTAAATATTGGAGCTTATGTCGATTCAGGCACCATGGTAGATACTTGGGCGACCGTGGGTTCATGTGCCCAAATTGGCAAAAACGTTCACCTAAGTGGAGGTGTAGGAATTGGTGGCGTTTTGGAACCCGTTCAGGCTGCGCCTGTCATAATCGAAGATGATGCATTTATTGGTAGCAGATGCATAGTGGTTGAAGGCGTGCGCGTAGGCAAAGAAGCTGTTTTAGGTGCCAATGTCGTATTAACATCATCTACCAAGATTATAGATGTGTCAGGTTCCGAACCCAAAGAATTAAAAGGATTCGTCCCCCCTCGAAGTGTCGTTATTCCAGGGAGTATGCCAAAAACCTTTCCTGCCGGGGTTTTTCAGGTGCCCTGTGCGCTAATAATTGGCCAAAGAAAAGAAACTACCGACAAAAAAACATCGCTTAACGAAGCCTTAAGAGATTTCAATGTCAGTATTTAAATCATCGTTTTTCATCTCTTTAAGCCCTATTCCTTTTAAACCTTTGTCCTAAAAATGGGTTAGAGTATCAGGAATCTGTAAAAAATCCTCATATTTGTACCCTGAACCCCGGAATTTCATTCCGTTGTGGTATCGTTCATTTCAATTATATGCCCAGAAAAAAATCTGAAAAACCAAACAAGAAAGCCGAGAGCCTTCAAAACCATCTTACACGCGAAATCTTTCAATTTCTCTTTCAGCAGTCTCCTAAAAAATCTTTTACTTGGCGACAAATCGCATCAAGTGCTGAAATAAGAGACAGCATTTCATCTGCAAAGTTTATCAAACTACTTGATAAACTTTTAGAAAATGGAAAACTAGAAAGCCCGGAACCCGGGAAATTTAAATTGGCAAGTTCCCAAAAATCTTCCCTTTCAGGTGTAATCGATATTACACGTGACGGATTTGGATTTGTATCGCTAGAAGGTAAGGACCAAGAAGTATTTATCGGTGCGAGTGCCGTAAATAGAGCCATGCCGGGTGATACCGTTAAAATCCGGATTATTCGTCCAGGCCGCGGCACACAAAAGGCCGAAGGAGAAGTTATTGAAATAATGGAACGTGCACGCGACATTGTCGTTGGCACCTTGGGAATTGAGGGAGATTTCGGAATCCTCATCCCAGACAATCCTCGAATTCCCTATGACTTTCTCATTCGAAAAGAAAATTTAAATAATGCAAAAGAGGGCGACAAGGTCATTATCAATATTACCAATTGGATTCATCATACACCTGAAGGAACCGTAACCCGTATTCTCGGAAAGAAAGGTGAGAATGAAGCAGAAATGCATGCCATTTTATTTGAATTTGGTTTTGATCCTATATTTCCACCCGAGGTTGAAGAGGAGGCCGAGGCGATTTCGAAAACGATTTCAAAAGAAGAAATCGCAAAACGAAAAGATATGCGCAAGGTACTCACTTTTACGATTGACCCGGCAGATGCAAAAGATTTTGATGACGCTCTTTCTTTTCAGGAACTTGAAAATGGTAATCTTGAAATCGGCATTCATATAGCAGATGTT
>JAYSVQ010000445.1:0-3702 GCA_043718485.1 Bacteroidota bacterium | reverse complement strand
GTTGATGCTGCTTTGCTTCATTCCACATTCGGTAGGCAATTCCCGGACCCAAGCGCCCGGCACGACCTGTGCGTTGGTCTGCTGCATCTTTGCTGATTTGAATGGTTTCCAATCGACTCAAACCACTCTTGGGGTCAAATTTTGGTGCTTTAGAGAAACCACAATCGATTACAATACGCACCCCTTCAATAGTGAGTGAAGTTTCTGCGATTGAAGTAGCTAAAACAATTTTTCGCTTTCCTCCGGCTAAAGGAAGAATCGCCTCTTGTTGTTGTGCGAAGGATAAGTCGCCAAATAAAGGAACTACTGTTGCTGAAATATTTTGAGTCTCTAATATTTCCTTACATCGAATAATTTCACCTGCGCCGGGTAAAAAAGCAAGCAAATCTCCTTCTGATTCCAACTTTACTATTTCACGAATCAAGCGCGCCATCGATTGACTGATATGGGAATGGGGATCGGTTTCTTGGTACCGAATTTCAACCGGAAACATTTTTCCCTCACTGCGAATCACAGGGACATTTCCCAAAAGTTTGCTCAGCCCATCACCATCAAGGGTTGCCGACATAATTAACAATCGCAAATCGGGCCGTAAAATATTTCGCATTTGCAGACAAAGGGCAAGTGCAAGATCTGCATGCAGGCTGCGCTCATGGAACTCATCGAAAATGACCAAACCTACACCTTCCAATGCATTGTCGGTTTGAAGCATTCGGGTAAGAATTCCCTCGGTAACGACCTCAATACGTGTATTTATTCCGATTCTATTTTCAAATCGAATTCGGTAGCCTACGGTTTCTCCCAACTCTTCATTTAGCAGACTTGACATGCGCTGCGCCACCGATCGTGCTGCAAGTCTTCTCGGCTCGAGCATGATAATCTTAGCATCACCAAGCCAACTTTCACCTTTCAATTCAATTGGCAAAATTGTGCTTTTTCCTGCACCGGGAGGTGCTTGTAAAATAACTACACCTGAAGTTTGAAAGGCTTCTTTCAGTGCAGGTATTATCTCATAAATGGGTAGCTTTTCGGACATTGAAGCGCGAAATTACGGTATTCCTTTGAATTGAACTCGACTCAAAAGGCTAGTCAGATTTTCTCCTCATTTTTAGGAAAAAATCAAAAATGAATTGGCCTCCCAATAATGTCGAAGGCATTTAGCTCCATTTTTTGTATTGGACTCTTCTTATAATCAGTTTTATCCATTCTCCAAATTGCCTTTTCTTCCTCATCATGGGGAGGGTTGAAACCCGAATTTATAATTGAACCTTTAAATTGGTACCCAAGTTTAATGGGAATGTTTTGACTTCTGATGTTATTGGGTGCACAACGAATTTCTATTCCTGAAAGCCGCTCAATTTCAAATCCAACTTTTGTTAATGCGGATGCACTTTCTAAGGCAAAACCCTTATTAATATGTTTTACATGTATCCAATACCCGATTTCCCTGACAAACTCTCCCACCCTATTATGAAGGCCAGTAGATCCGATGAGTTCGCTTTCGGTTTTATTAAAAATCCCAAACACATAATCATTCCCCAAATCAAAATTTCCACGGAATTGACGTATTCTTGAAATTTTGCCTTCCAGATCTTCCGGTTCATTTTTTGCCCAAGGCATCCATGGCATTAGGTGATCTAAACTTTCTACAATTGCATTTCTTAACATAAAAACATCTGAGGGTTGATAACAACGAAGAAGGAGCCTCTCTGTTTCAATTTTATATACCTTCGCAAGTTCCATAGCGTATTCTATCCTTAAATGTTATACAATTCCCGATAAAAGGGAGGCTAAAAGCAAAAACAAATTTGCAACTCTAAAGAGTGAAATAAATAATTTCTATAAAAGAAACTTTCTCCCTTTTAATGACTGTATTTCAGTGACCGAAAGGCCTTTTTCTAATGATTAATGTTCATTAAGAACCAGGCTGGAAATTTTTTTTACCATCGAGAATTTTCAATACTTCGCAATTTTATTGTTCGGTTCTTCACTTAGCTCTCGATTGCGATTAGATTGCTTAGGCCCCAAATTTTACTTTTGGAAAAGAATAATAAATCAAAACCTATCCAAATTCATTACTTTATTCCATGCAGCAACAAAATCAACTACAAATTTTTCCGTTGAATCATTACAAGCATACACTTCTGAAATGGCCCGCAATTCTGAATTTGATCCGAAAATGAGGTCTGCACGGGTTGCGGTCCATTTTACTTCTCCTTTTGTGCGGTTTCGTCCTTCAAAAACTTCTCCGGTTTCATTCAATGCTTTCCAGCTAGTTCCTAAATCCAATAAATTGACAAAAAAATCATTGGATAGCGTTTCAGCCTTTTTAGTAAACATTCCATGTTTAGATCCATCAAAATTGGTGTTCAATACTCTCATTCCACCCACCAAGGCCGTCATTTCAGGTGCCGTTAAGGTAAGAAGTTGAGCTTTGTCCACCAACATTTCTTCGGTTACCGAAACGCAAGTTTGATTCTTGTAATTTCTAAATCCATCTGCCTTCGGCTCTAATACAGCAAAGGATGCAACATCGGTTTGCGCCAAAGTTGCATCTCCTCTTCCCGGAAAGAAAGGAACGGAAATAGTTTGACCTGCATTTTTTGCAGCCTTTTCAATAGCCGTACATCCGGCTAACACAATGAGGTCTGCCATCGAAACGCTTTTTCCGGATGTGTTAAATTCCTTTTGAATTTTTTCCAACGAAGCAATGACATTCTTTACTTGACTGGGATTATTAACTTCCCAGTTCATTTGAGGCTCAAAACGTATGCGAGCTCCGTTGGCCCCCCCGCGTTTATCTGAACCACGAAATGTGGAAGCAGAGGCCCAAGCAGTTGAAACCAATTGACTAACCGAAAGTCCGCTTGAAAGTATTTTACTCTTTAATGTATTGATATCATCAAGGTTCAATTCATATTTTGAAACCGGAATCGGGTCTTGCCAAATTAAATCTTCCTTTGGAACTTCTGCACCTAAATAACGTGCAATCGGACCCATATCGCGATGAGTTAATTTATACCAAGCCCTGGCAAAGGCATCTGCAAACTGGTCAAAATTTTCTAAGAAACGTTTTGAAATGGGGCCATAAATTGGGTCCATTCTCATGGCCAAATCTGCCGTAGTCATCATAGGCGCATGGCGCTTATTAGGGTCATGTGCATCCTGAACCAAAGTGTCAACATTTTCACCCACCGCTTTCCATTGCCAGGCACCAGCGGGACTTTTTACCAAATTCCATTCATACTTAAACAAGGTTTCGAAATAGCCATTGTCCCATCGGGTTGGGTTGGGTTTCCATGCGCCCTCGATTCCACTTGTTATCGTGTCTCCGCCCCTACCGGTACCAAAACTATTCTTCCAACCCATTCCCATATCTTCAATATTTGCACCTTCGGGTTCACGGCCAACATGACTATCACTTGCCGCTCCATGCGCTTTACCAAAAGTATGACCACCTGCAACTAAGGCAACTGTTTCTTCATCATTCATGGCCATACGCGCAAAGGTTTCCCGAATATCTTTTCCGGAAGCAATTACATTTGGCTCACCATTGGGACCTTGGGGATTGACATAAATCAATCCCATTTGCACTGCGGCTAGTGGATTTTCTAAATCTCTTTCCCCTGTATAACGCTTATCACCTAACCACTCTCTTTCATTGCCCCAATTTATATCTTGTTCCGGTTCCCAAATGTCTTC
>JAYSVQ010000444.1:0-3712 GCA_043718485.1 Bacteroidota bacterium | reverse complement strand
TTAAATTTAAAAACCATACAATTCAAGCCGGCCTAAGGACAACCCGGAAAATTGTTGCCTTAGGTATTTTTCTTTTTATTTTTTCGTGTTGGCTGCCATTGCTCTCTAGTTTGTATTTCAACAAACCGATTTCCTTTGAGTATCTTTTAATTTCACTGCTTCTGGTTCAGATACCCTCCATTTTAGGCTTGGCGCTCATGCGACAGGGAAAACGTCCTAAGGATTATCGCTTGCCCGGAAATATTTTTAAATGGGTTATCGGGGGAGGGGTAATATCGATTTTATTTCTGCCCTGAGGTCTTTTCTTTTTCTGTTTTTTCCTGCATTAAGCGCAAGTAGTTGGGGTCAGGTTTGTCTTTATATAACTTGCTGTTTATGCCTCTTAAGTAGTATCCTTTTCCATCAAAAATTCTGCGGTGAGGATCTTCAAAACAGGTTTGGGAGCAACATCCTTCAAATTTTTCTAAACAGGAATCACAAATTACTATGTGGTTGTTGCAAGCGGTGCTTGCGCAATTGATGTAGCGCTCGGTTTTGTTTTTGTTGCACACTGCGCAGTCACTTATTACTGTCGGATTCACAGAATTCACCGGAACCGAAACGCGTTGGTCAAATACATAACATGCGCCTTCAAAATCTTCCCCTCCAGCCTCGATTCCATAGCGAATAATTCCACCATGAAGTTGATAAACATTTTCGAAACCTTTTTCCTTTAGCCACTCCGAAACTTTTTCGCATTTGATACCGCCTGTACAATAAGTATATATTTTTTTGTCTTTGTATTTTTCTATTTCCGCTAATTTTTCAGGCAGTTCTCTGAAATTATGAATGTCTAACGTGTGCGCGCCTTTAAATTTTCCCAATTGCCATTCGTAGTCTGATCGAGCGTCGAGAATAATTTTATCGGGGTCGTTGTTTTTGAGCATTTCCCGCCATGCATCGGGTTCCAAATAGTTGTCGGCCACAACAGGGGGCTGTGGATGCTTCTCACCAAAATGAACGATCTCTTCTTTTACCCTGACATTTAACTTCAAAAAAGTATGATTCTCGACAGATTCAGATTTAAATGAAATTCCTTTAAAGAGAGGATGTTGTTGCATCCAATCCATGTACTTCCGGGTATTTTCTAAAAGCCCTGAAACGGTTCCATTGATTCCCTCAGGCGCAATTAAAATTCTGCCCAAAAGCTGGTTTTGGGTACAAAAATCTTCCTGTTCCTTTCGAGTCGCTTCGGTATCGGGAATAGGATTGTAGAAATAGTAAAGGAGAACCTGATATTTCATGTTTAATTCAGCACAAAATTAAGCATTAGAATAGAATTCCCGAATGGTCTTTTTTGGGCGGAGAAACAACGTTATTTGGCAAATGTCAGTCCGAATTCGGCACTATTCATTTTTTGGCAATTTGGATTTTGGTTTTTTAAGGGGGAAAAAGAATGGATAATGGATAATGGATAATGATTAATGGTTAATGGTAAATGATTAGTAGATAATTGGGTAGAATTCATGGAGCTTTGGGTCTGTATTTTTATTTCTTTTTAGCATTCTTCAGTTCCTTTTTCTTCTTCACTCCCGACAGGTAATTTTTTGATGATACTACTTTACTTCCGGTTTCTAATTCCAATGCCTTCCTTGCATCCCCCGCAATTTTTCCTCCTTGGGTAGCAACTTTTTTATTTTCAATAAAACCAACCGGATTTTTCTTTCTCACCATTTCTGTTGTTGATGCTTCACCTAACATTGAAAAAAGCAATTCAAGGTCTGTCATGTGGTCTCGTAGGTTCTGGCTTTTCAATCCTTTTACTTTTTTGTATTCAGCTGGTGTCAGCCCAAAAATCGCTTTTGAGATTTCTGCAGTTAGTATGGCATATTCTAATTGTTCTTTTACGTCCCTGTTTTTCCATTCCTCCGTAAGTTCCTCACGAATGGCAATACTACGCATCCGTTTTTCAATCCAATCCAATGGATAGCCTTTCAGTTTGTAGATTTCCCTTGCCCGTTGGGTTGCAAGTTCGGGATTTTCAATTTCGTTTAATCTGTCAGCACCGACTTGAGCTAACCAACGCTTAAACGGTTCAGCTTTCGGTGATGGAATACTTTGAATAATACGAAGTAAAGTTTTGGCATTTGCTACATTTGTCATGTAAAATTTGCCATCGGCAGACTGCATTTTCAGTTGTCCCAAATTTTGGGACAACTCATCAAAACCTTCATCTAACAATTTGGTTTTAAGTGCATTCCAATATTTCCGGGGTCTTGGACTGCCCGTTAAAACTTCAACTACATCAATAATAGAGAAATACCATTGTTCCTCTTGTTCATTCCATTCTGAACGAACCTTTTTATTTTCAAAAAGTTTGATACTTCCCATTGTCGTATTTCCCAATAAACTGCCTATGCAAAATTCTGTGTCCCGCCTTACCGGTATCCTTTGCTTTTTCCAATTGCGCCATTGAACAAGATCTGGAGTTGTTTAAAAGGTGTTCCTTGATAATAAAGATAATTGCGGAAGTTTGAATAATAAAATTTAGCAAAAAAAAACAACAAACATTCCACTTTCAAACGAAAATAATTATTAACGAAATCCACCAAAGGGCAAAATTTGAATTGGAGAGTCGTTTGGTCGCACCTAGGCAAAGAGGCGAGGTGTATGCGTAGCTTGAATGTAGAAAACTTCTCAGCCAATGGTTGAGCTTGATCCAATAAACGGCTCCATATGGGATAGGTTTTAGTCAGCACAAAATTAAGCAATAGAAAAGAATTCCCGAATGGTCTTTTTTGGGCGGAGAAACAAAGTTTTAAGAATGGAAGGAAAACGTCCAACCCGTGCTATTTCGCATTTCTCTCACACCTGCCATTTTATAGGTTAAAAATCAATTTTAGACTTAGATTTCTGCCCATGTTATAAACTCCATTTCGGCCAGTTAATGGGTTTTGGGGTGCATATTTCAATCGGCTTAAATGGCTTTGATAGGATACGTTAGCTATGTTTTCTGCACTAAAATAAATGTTCAAAAAGTTAGTGCGGTTTAGCCCTTTAAGGGTGGCACCAAGTCCCGCACTTAGCAAGGTATAGGATGGAGTACCTGTCTCTGTATCGTATGCACTGAAATATTTGTTCTGTTGGAAAAAGTAGTCAATTCCGAACTTTATATATGCATTAGTCAAGTTTTTACTTACTTTTTTGAATTGCGCTTTTAATTCTCCTCTGTATTTTGGTGCAGGGATAAAAGGTAAATACTTTGTGCTGTCGGGTTGCTTGTTTTGTGTCGCCTGAACGTAAGAAAATGAGTTTTCAATATGCAACCAGTCAAATGGGTGGGGATGAATATCAAAATAAATTTCTCCACCTATTAGTGTAGCGTTGCCTTGAGCAAATTTAAAGGCGGAGGCAGGGTCAGCAGGGTCAGGTATAGAGTCACCACCCAGTTCATTTGTAAGTTTTTCTGAAAAAACATAATTTGAAATAAAGTTTGCGAACGGTGTAACCTCAAAGGTAACGTGGTCAGCGTTTAAATAATAGGCGAGGTCAATTTGATGGCTTACCTCTGCTTTTAGATCAGGATTGCCATATTCATACCTTAAGGTTCCTTCGTGTTTACCGTTTGAAGAAATTTCGGCAATGTTAGGAGCTCTGAACCCTCTTGACAAATTAAATTTAATAGTTGATTTCTTATTGAGTTGATAAGACAAGCCCATGCTTCCCGTAAAGC
>JAYSVQ010000443.1:0-3718 GCA_043718485.1 Bacteroidota bacterium | reverse complement strand
ATACCCTTACGCCCCAAAGCTGGAAACTCACCAATGAAACCAAAGAAATACTTGGTCATCCATGCCGTAAAGCAACGACTACCCGAGTATTTCAAAAGATGACAATGGTTACTTCTGAATCCGGTGAACCTAGCCGAAAAGAAGTAACCGATTCTTCAGAAGTAACGGCTTGGTATGCAGAAGATATTCCGGTTTCGAGTGGCCCGGCTTTAGAAGGCACGCTTCCCGGTCTTATTCTTGAAATGGATATGGGCGATAAGCGTGTGCGCTACGAGGCCATTGACATCCGAAAAAAATATGATAAAAAAGCACTCGTCAGACCCATTGCAACTGAATTGAGTCGTTCTGACTTTCGGGAAAAACAAAAAGCCTATTATGAATCTATGCGCGGCAGTTGGCGCGGACATTAATACAACCCGATTTTTAGTGCTTTTTTAACAAGAATAAAGAGAAAAGGATTCGCATAACTCGTTTTCAAACTTGGGTTTCGTTTCCTTCCACGAAATACATATCAATCATTCCTTTGTTTTTAGCTTCGATTTTTCCTCTGTAAACGCAATGGAATCGATCCTTTACCAATTGGTAGGTCGAGCCGGAAATATTGATTCTGCCTGCTTCTCCGCTTGTTTCAATTCTTGAAGCTGTGTTTACGGTATCACCCCAGATATCATAGGCAAACTTGCGAATGCCCACAATCCCAGCTACCACGGGACCTGTGTGAATGCCAATTCGAATCGGAAAAAAGGGTAGATTAAGGTTGGCTCGTTCCTGAATGTGAATTTGAATAAACTTTTGAATTTCCAACGCCGCTCTAATTACATCTGTCGCATTGGTGATATTCTTAACTGGAAGCCCGCCGGCGCACATGTAACTATCCCCGATGGTTTTGATTTTTTCAATATTGTGCTTGGCAATGATCTTATCGAATTCACTATAACACAGGTGAATTTCAGCGACAAGGTCTTTTGCTGACATTTTTTCACTTGCAAGGCTAAAGTCCTTAAAGTCAGTAAACATAACGGTTACCTCATCAAAACTCTTCGCTTCGGAGCTACCCTTTTTTTTCAATTCCTCAGCGGTTTCTTCGGGTAAAATATTGAGCAATAACTTATCGCTTCTCAGTTTTTCACTTTTAATTTTTCCCTTCTGAATAAGAAATACAATGGAGAAAAAAATCACAACAATAAATCCGACCATTAAAAAATTTCGAATTGTCTTTTGCCTTTTTATTGTGCCCTCAATAATCTCCAATTCAGCCATGTGTTTTTGCACTTCAGCTTTGTGTTTTGCGCCGGTTAAAAACAAGAGGTTTCGGTCCTTTGCAACACTGTCTTTCGCTGCCGCTGCCGAATCAAGAAAGGTATAGGCCTGCGCCATCATTCCATTGGCTGCATAGGCCCGTGCAAGGGTTGGAAATATTCTCTTTTTCACGGCATATTTATGCCAATGGTTTTTGCTTAGGCTAATTTTATAGGCCTCAAGTGCGGTTTCGAGCGCCCGCACTTTTTCATTCCTTATCAAATAAATATCGGCGAGCAAAGTCGTTCCATAGGCTGCGTTAATGAGTATATTGGATTTTTTATTCATGTCAATACATGAAACCAATAATTCAATGGCCTTGTCATATTCCTTCTTTTTATATAATATATCGGCCATGTTTGAGCCTACAATTGCAATCCATGCTGTATCATGATTGTCCTCAGCCAATTTCATTGCCTTTTTAAAATAAAACTCAGCTGAGTCGAATTGCTCTAAAAAATCGTAACAAAGCGCCAATGTATTAATTCGGGAAATAATTGTTTTCAGTTTGGCCTCAGGTGTTGCCTCAATGGCTTCGAGGTAATAATTTTTTGCGGTGGCATAATCCCCAAAATCGTAATACGCTCCCCCATAATCAGCGAGATAATTTGATTTATTCGGAAATACCTCAATGGAATATTGGGAATAAATGGAATGGGCATTTATGTAACTTTCCAGACTAGAAGTAAAATCTTTCTTGCGCCAATAGTAAAATCCCAGCATTTGCAACGCTTCGGCTTTCATTTGCTCCTCTAAGAATGGAAGCACTTGAAGAATCCAATCTTCGATCTCAGGAAATATTTTGTTGGTCTCAATGTAATAAATATACCGTTGCAAGCGAGCCAAGTTCATGAATTGAGTCGCGTCCAACGATTTTGCATTTGCCTCAATAGCTAAAAACTCCGCAACAAGTTTCGCAGAATCACCCTGATTTGTTCGCCTGATTGAATCTAAGTAAAAAAGTTGTTGTGCAAAGGGCTGGTCTTGAATCGGAATTTCTGCTGCGCGAATACCATTGAATGAAGTCAACAAAAAGACGAATGGGAAAAACAAAAAAACCTTCATAGCCCGATGGCAAATACCTACTGACCAACGGTAGTTCAAAGGTTGTAAAAATTTTGCCGGATGCGTTTCCATTCCCAAATAATTCCCCTTACTTGAAATCTAAATTAATAAAACTCAAATGGAATTGGCACAATTGTCCTTTTTAGTTCGCGTTTAACGATTTGAGGTACTATTTTGATTTCTAACGCTTTCCTTTTCAAGATTTTTAGACTGGAAATTGATAGGGTTTATGCCTCATAAAAATGGCTTGAGGAAAGCGCGCTAGCTTCAGGACTATTTGAAAAGAGATAATAAATAAGTAAATTTTCATTGACTCCTCAATTCTTCAATATTGACAAAATTCAAAAAAACCTGGAAATACTATTTAATCCCCTTATTAATTCAAGTGGACATGCATAGGAAAAAATTGCCAAATTATTAGCATTTATTGCTTGAAATTTAAATTTGAAGTACTTCGTAAAAATATCTTAGCCGTTACTGGAAAAGCGAGAAAAAGCAATTCAATGTGAATTGACAAACTACTTGCTTTCTAAATATAGGGTGTCTGGACAAATATCAAGTCCGTTATCCCAGACTACAGTTCCTGATTCTGCTTTCGCAGTTTGGAATAAGGAATGATCGAATAGTTCTTTGAAAAGTCCTAAGTTCATGAACGGCTTAACATCAAATTTTTTTATCTCCCCATTATTGAAAACAATCTCCAATTCAAAATCGGGCATAGGTTGAATAGATTTTACACGAGGATTCATTTTCTTATTTTAAGGGTTCAATACTAAATATTTTTTCACCACTTACTGCTAATTGCCAGTTCGCCATTAACTCCTCCTTGTGTAATTCTATCCATGCCTCCACCAATTTGGCTTTCCCAGTTGGCAGAATTCCCTGAATTAGAATACCATCTGGAATTCTATAAACCCCTTCATCCTCCTGATACCGCACATGAATATGCGGAAAATTATGTTGCTTATTATCCAAATAATACATATATACTATCAAGCCATAAAACATTGAAATTGCCGGCATCAAACTTCGCTAATAGAACAAACAACCAAATAATTAATTTGGGAATGCTAAAATACAAAAAATGCTACGTTTTTCTACATTTTAAATTCTCGAAGGAAATTCCCAATTGAATCTGCTATTCAATTTAAGGGAAATGCACAATTAATTTAGGGGTCCTTTGATTGGTACTCATTATGATCCAAGCCCATATTCTTCTAAATTTATTCAATCTAGAAATACAATAAAAGGTTTCGAATTTAATGTAATCAGGGAGGACATGATTTTTCTTTATCCCTTACTTTGCTAAAAATTTTGAAGAGATGATAAATTCGATTACCAATAATTAATTTTT
>JAYSVQ010000442.1:0-3739 GCA_043718485.1 Bacteroidota bacterium | reverse complement strand
AAGTTTACTCGAAACGGTTGACCGCGAAAAAGCCATCACCCAATATGAAAGGGCTATTTCTATCGACCCTAAAAAGGAATATGCACCCTTCAATTTGGGGGCACTGTATAATAATATGGCCAAAGAATGGTACGAAAAAGCCAACAATGAAAAGGATTATACCCTCGCAGATCAACATAAGGCAAAGGGGGATGGTTTTATGGAAAAAGCCTATCCAGCGTTTCAGAAAGCGCTGGAAATCAACCCAAAGTCTATGTCAACCCTCTTCGCCCTTAAGCAAATTGCCATCACTTTAAACAAGATGGATGACTATGCCAAGTACAAAGAAATGGAGACTGCCCTAAAAGCCGGTGGAAACTGATAAAATATCATTTTCTATCTTCGGCGAATAAACAGTAGTAACATGAAAAAATTCACTTTCCTTTTCCTTTCCTTTTTTCTGTTGAGCATTTCCTCTTTTGCCCAGGTAGGAGATGCCGGCTCTTCAAATGTCACTCATTTCACGTATGGTGATTTGGATAAATTAGGGAAATTGGATTTAACCTCGATATACATAGCCGAACTCCAAAAGTTAAATCAGCTCATCCCATATTGTGCTTTTAATCAAAAAGGGGAGGCAACCTCATTAGCTAAAATGGGCGTTCCCGGATCAAAAGACAACAATGCAAATGTGAAGAAACTCGATGCCAGTATTGCAAGCCATAACGAGTCTTTGCAGCTTGCTCTAACAGATATTATTCCTTACTCAGATAAGGAAGAAATCATCAAAGCAATTCTATACGTTCAGGGAATCATTGAAAGAGTAGAAGTCGGGTTTTAATTCCTGATTTTATTCATTAGAATTTCACAGGTTTTACCGGAATGTTCATTCTTAGTGTTCCCATACCTGAGATAGAAGAGAATGAATTTTCTTTCCTAAATGTCGCTTCAATTTCTGCAAAGGCATTTAGTCTTTTTATCTGGTAGCTAATGCGGCCATTTAAATTAATAATACTCAATAAATTACCTTGTAACGTCGTGTTATTAAAGTCGTATGGATGCGTAAGGTTGGTTTGAAATGGATCGCCTCCCATATTTAATCCATTTGCATCAAGCCCTTTTTTCATAATCGATGCAACACCCGTTAATCCCAACCGTGGAATGACTTGGTACCGTGCAATAACCGTAAAATCAGAAAGATTGGAACCCAAGGCATGGGCCAAATATTGACGGTAATGGGTATAAGAAGAGGAGGGATTGAAATGCTGATAGGTGTAGGGCCGTATGCGGTTATATTCTAATTGCAAGTCGAGGCGAGGAATAAAGAATGCATTGATATATTTTAATCCAGCCTGGTAGCCATATTTATTTCCCCACCAGCCAACGCCTGTTTTTCTGAGTCTCCAATTGAAATCATCGATAAGAATTTGCCCGTAGAGTTGAAAACGTTTTAAAAAATTGTACTTGCCTTGAAAACCAATAAATCCATTATCGGGACTGCCAATAAATTGTTCCGCACTCCGATAAAAGATAATCGGGTTTAAGTATTCTAATTCAAACCCACGACGACCACCCGGGTTTTGCGGGGTGTAAACAATAGACTCAAAAATCGAAAAAGAAATGTTTCTTGTGGGCTTAATCGATAATTGATGGTAAACAGAATATTTTCGGGGGTGAGCACCGTAGGTATCCGGTTTAAAAGGAATCACATCCACCATTTGTGCAAAATGATTTACGTATTCCAATTTCCATATTTTTGTATTAATATTTAAAAAAATATAATCCGTTGCATTATCAGAGAGAAATAGACTTTGGTAACCATTGCCTAAAAAGAGTCTATCCTTTCCGAACTTGATTCTCATTTTTGAAAAGGGAGAATAGGTTAAATATCCCCGCGCAGAAAAGAAATCAAAACCATTTCCGCTAAATGATTTAAAAAAGCCCTCACCAAAGACACCCGGTAATGCATTGTTGTACCTTTTTATATATTCCGGATATTTTGCCTGATTGTCTGCAACCTCTGTATAGAATCCAAGTTTGCCAAAAGCGGTTCCTCTTACCACAAGGCCCCGCGTGTTCCGGTAGTTTAAAATTCCGGTTCGGGTTCCCGAAAAATCGTTCAAGTCGCCACCTGGCGAAAGAAAAAATATTGGATTTACATAAATGCTTAACTCTTTGTTTGAATGCGCGAAAAGGTCTCTTTTATTAGTATAAAAAGTCTTCAAAATCCCTTTGGTGGGTTTGGCATTTGCCAACGAATCGTTGACCAAATAGCCTGCAAGGCCATACCATGCTTTTTCTTTTTTCGTTTTTGCCCTGTTTTGGGCATCATTTAGGACGGTTGCACCGTAGCTGAATGCGTAAGGTTTTACATCCGTATGAACCGTTCCTTCCGTAGTATTTTGAATATCTACCCTGTCGATCAAATGATAAACTTCACTATTAAGAGGGATATCAGCTGTTTGAGAATTAAGCCAAAGGGGGAAAACTAGGCCGAATAGGCCTAAAATAGAGGCTATTTTTCGCATGGGTAAAAATAGGCATTTCGGTTAAATCCATTCTCATCTTAAACCTAATGTTGGGTTTCAGGCAAAAATTTCAGATTCCTTATTTGGGGGTTTGAGGCATAAATTCACGGGTGGGGAAGTAAGATTTATGAAAAGGGTTGAATTTGTTTGTTTTTTGTGTTTCTTCATTCCCTTTTCCCTTGTTATTTTTACTCAGGCGAATCCTTTTGCTTGTTGAATTAGCTTGATTCAGAATTACTTGGGTTTAAGGTTCTGGATCTGCAAAAGATAATGAGTTGAAGGGGCCTAACTCAATTTTTTTAATAAATTTTTGGTCGAATTATGCTTCAAATTCGTCTTTCTTTTCTTGTTTCTCTATTCGTAATTTTTTCATTTGCCAAGGTAAGTGCCGCTTTATTTGGGAATTATACGATAAACGCGGGCTCAGCAGCCTCTGTTTCAAACTACCAAAATTTTACCTCGGCGGTAAACGATTTGGCATTTGGAACCCGAATCGACGGGGGGCCAATAAACGGTCCTGGAATTTCTGCTGCAGTTACCTTTACTGTTGCTGCGGGAACCTATAATGAAACGGTTTCGTTATCAGCCGTTACCGGTTCTTCGGCAGCCAACCGAATTACTTTTGATGGGGTAAGTGCCGCAACGCGCATTCTTTCCTCCAATTCATCTACACAGGGGGGCTTTACGTTTAGATTTGATGGAAGTGATTATGTAACAGTTAAAAACCTGAGAATTGAAAATTTAGGTTCAACTTTTGGATATGGAATTTTAGTTGAGAATTTGGCCGATTACGACTCGGTGGTGAATTGCAGCATTCAGGTTGCACTCAATGGAACTAATTCCTACCAATCCGGGATTAATATAGGACCCTACTATACAACTTTTATGCAAAGTGCCACAAAGTTTGTTGTTAGGGGTTGTGATATTGCGGGTGGCTATTTTAATATGGTGGCTGTGGGCCCCTCATTTACTCCTTTTTCAAGAAGAATAGAGGCTCATAACAATACATTCAGGGAAGCATATTATTGTGGATTTTATGGTTATTACTTAGACAGCTTACAATTTTTTGGAAACACGGTTTCCTTGAGGGTAGCCGGTGGCAATTCAAGCAGCTACGGAGTATCCTTACAGAATTGTTCGGAATATCAGATTTACAAAAACAAAATTCACTCTTGCGGTCTCTATGGTTTGTATTTTATGAATGGAAATACAGCCACCTTCAATACTGCTTA
>JAYSVQ010000441.1:0-3743 GCA_043718485.1 Bacteroidota bacterium | reverse complement strand
TTTCCGCCATATAAAATCACGCCTGCGACAACAAAAATACTGAGCATTTCGGTAAGAGGGGAGGCCAAATCGCTTTTGCGTTTTAATGAAACCATTTGGCGCTGATAGGCATCATTCATTTGCCTGTATTTTTCTTTTTCAAATGATTCTGTACCAAAAGCTTTTACAATTCTAATCGCACCCACAAACTCATCGATTACAGAGACCAGTTTGCCTAAACTTTCCTGACCTTGCCGCGCTTTTCTTTTTAATCCTTTTGAGATTTTAGAGATTACAATACCGGCAATCGGAAGCACCAACAAAGTAAATAGGGTTAATTTCCAAGACAGAAAAAGCATTGCCGTCAAATAAAAAAGCATGGTAATCGGATCGTTAATCACGCTTTGAAGCGTTCCAATAACCGATTCTTGAATCACCTGCACATCAGAAACTAATACATTGATGATTTCCCCTTTTCTTTTTCCGGTGAAAAAGGTCATGCTCAATTTTGATAAATGATCGAATAATTTTTTTCGCATTTCATTTACAACCCCTTGTTCTAATGGCCCCATGTTCCATGAGGCGAAATAGCGAAACAGGTTTTTGAAAAAAATTAGGAAAACAAGGGAAAGGCAAGCCAATAACAAAAGCTTAAACTTGCCATCTGGCCCGGCCAAAGAAATTTCCTGACTCAAGTTGTACATGAGCCAATCTTTTGCGGTGGAAAAACTGAGCGCACCAACAGGTGCAATGGCCTCGGTATTATTAAATAAAATTTGAAGGAAAGGGATAATTAGGGTGAGTGAGGCAACACCAAACAGGTTGTGAAAGACCAAAAAAATACCCGCAGCGAATCCATTTTTGCGGTACTTGCTGCCAAATTTTAAAATCCTGAAGTAAATCCACATGATTATTCTGATGGGAAGGCCAAACTGCAGTGGCGAATCATTACTTTTGTAAAAGTATAATTTTAATGGCTGAGAAAAAGGTATCTATTAAGTACTTTTTTTGGCCATTGAAAAATTGAATCCCCCAATCGATGATAGAAGGCAATAGGCAAAAAAAATTTAGCAAGCTTATTCAAAAAGAGCTTAGCCATGTGCTTCAATTTGACTGTAAAGTTCCCGGCAACTATATGGTTACTCTTTCTGCGATTCGCTCAACCCGGGATTTGGGTATTTGCAGGGTTTATATAACTGTTTATCCTTCGCAGGTTCGTGCAAAATCGATTGAGTTTTTGAATATTGAAACGCATAACATTCGCAGGTCCCTGGCCAAAAGAATCGGGAAATATGTAAAGCAAATTCCAATCCTTGAATTTTTTGAAGATGACACCTTAGACTACGTCGAAAAAATGGACTCCATTTTCGATGATTTGAATGAAAATGAAAAAGGCATAAACCCTTCGCCTGAGCCACATGATATGTGAATCTTGGCTTGTTCCGGTTACTGTATTTAGCCTGATCGCGCTTTCTTTTGCAGGCGTTATTCTCATTGGAAAAACTCCATTTTTGTTTGCGAGAAAGTATATTTTCTCGCCCAAAAAGAAAAACGTTATTAACCTGATCACGATGATTAGCGTGATTGGAATTTCTTTAGTAACCGCAGCTTTGGTAATTATTTTATCCATTTTTAATGGGTTTCATGCGCTGATTGGGGATATGTTTTCACGCTTTGATGCAGACCTAAAGGTTCAACCCAAGATAGGGCGTGTGTTTCACAACCCCGACAGTTTGCTATCTGTAGTGTATAAAATGGAAGGTGTAGAATTCGCAAGTCCCATTATTGAAAACAAAGCACTTATTAAATATTTTGATCGGCAGCACATTGCTACGATTCGGGGAATGAAGGACGAGAGAAAAAAAATTAGCCCGGTTGAAAAGTTAGTGTATGAAGGCGATTTTGATTTGTCTTATGATGGATTGTATCCCAACGCCGTCATTGGAAGTGGAGTGGCTTCAACTATTTCTGCAAGCTTGAATGACCTCATTCATCCAATTGAAATTTATGCGGTTTCAGGTGAAACCGATTTATTTCAAGATCCTGAGTCAGCACTCAATAAAATTAATGTTTTCCCCTCAGGTTACTTTTCAATTCAAATGGAATATGACAACAAATTCGTACTTGTTGATTATACCGTTGCCGAAAATTTATTCAAATTGAAGGGCCAGGCGACCAGCCTGGAATTGAAAGTGAAGGAAGGCTATTCACAAGAAAAGGTAAAGGCTGACCTTGTGAAACAATTGGGGCCCTCATTTGAAATCTTTACCGGATATGAGCAACACAAAACTTTGTTTGATGTAATGCAGAATGAAAAATTTCTAGGCTACCTCGTCGTTTCTTTGGTTTTATTACTCGCGGGTGTAAATATTGTCGGGAGTTTATCTATGACGGTGTTGGAAAAATCCAGAGACATTGGTGTATTACGCGCAGTAGGTACAACACGGGCTACTATCAGCAATATTTTTTTAGGGATTGGTTATTTGATTGGAATGATAAGTGCCGGTCTGGGTGCTTTGCTCGGAATGGGAATTGGGTGGCTTCAGCAAACTTTTGGTTTTGTTAAATTGAGCGGAGGCGAATCTTTTCTTATTGATGCGTATCCCTTGAAATTATGTCCATGGGATTTTTTGCTTGTTTTTTTTACGGTATTGTTTTTATCCTTATTTGCCGCATGGTTCCCCGCGCGAAAAGCATCTCGTTTGTTAATAGTAGAATCCATGAAACGGTAGTACCGCAGGATTTTTTTACCTTTGTATTCTTATTTTTAAAAAAATGACAAGGATAATCAATGTGCAAGGCGTAACGGTACCGAATCCCGACGCCTTAAAATTTGAGGTCGATGGATTACTCCTTGCCAAAGAACCATTGGAATTTACTTCTGAGAATGCAAAGTATTCCCCTTTGGCGTATCAACTTTTTGGATTGGGTTATGTAACCCGAGTTTTTGTAATCGGGAATTTTATTACCGTTACAAAATCTCCTTCAGCTGAGGTTCAATGGCAGGAGGCTCAAGCCGATATTCGCTTGTTGATCAAACGGTATTTAGAAACAAATCAACCGATTTCAAGGAATCTGGATTCAAATCTTTCTTCAAGCGAGCCTATAGACGAAACAGGTAAACAACTGAAGGCATTTCTAGAAGAAAGGGTTTCACCTGCGACGTATACTGATGGAGGTGAAATTCTTTTTAAGAGTTTTGAAAACGGAATACTTAAAGTGACTTTGCACGGTGCTTGTTATAGTTGTCCCTTCGCACCAAGAACCTTGAAATTTGGAATAGAAGATATTGCGAAGAAAGAATTTCCGGAATTAATTTCGGTTACTTCTGATGACGTGGATTGGACTCAAACCCAAGCTGAATAATGGAAGTTTTCCAAAACAAAGAAGTTCAATTCTTTGATGTAGGTCGAATGGATTTCAAACTAGCATGGGATTTTCAGGAGCAAATTTTGCAAGCGACCGTGGCGCTTAAATTTCAGAACCGCGAAAAGCCGGGCCAGGAAGTTCAAACCCCCAATTACTTACTTTTTGTTGAACATCCCCATGTCTATACGTTAGGGAAGAGCGGAGATCCAAAAAATTTGTTGATTTCTGAGGCAGAAATGGCATCTCAAAGAATTACATATTATAAAATTAATCGAGGAGGAGATATTACCTACCATGGCCCCGGCCAAATTGTGGGTTATCCTATTTTGGATTTAGAGAATTTTAAAACTGACATCAATTGGTATTTAAGAAATTTGGAGGAGGCCGTAATTCTT
>JAYSVQ010000045.1:0-2701 GCA_043718485.1 Bacteroidota bacterium | reverse complement strand
TTCATGGTCTCACATATTTCTTTCCAAACCGTGAATGAGAATCTTAGCTAAATTTTCACCAATTTCTGTTGGGCGCAATTCACCGTCGGGTCTATACCAGGTGGGCGTCCAATTCAAAGCAGATAAAAGAGTGCGAGCGGTGAAACGCTCATCATAATTCAGAAATAAATTTTCTTGAATCCCCTTTCGAATGACCTGCCGATACAATTCTTCATATTCATCCCTGCGATTTCCATAATCTATTCTTCGAGGCTCCTCTAAATGCCTCCATTCGTTAAAGAAAATCGGAGCAGCAGTTAAGTTTGCTGCAATTACCTCGACATGGGCTACTATCATTGCTTCCAATTTCTTTTCGGTATTTAATCCCGAATCGAAAATGGGTTGTACCGCATCAAAAAATGCCGTGGAGCAGCGATCGGCAATATCAAAAAGCAATTGGTCTTTTGAAACGATATGGCTATACAAGCTTGCAGGTTCTATGTTCAACGCTTCTGCAAGGTCCCGCATGGTGGTAGCAGCATAACCCTTTTCCGAAAATAAGGATTCCGCCATCTCTTCGATTTGTTTGCCTCTTACAGACTTTGGTTTTACCTGCATGTGAATTATTCTTGCCTAACAGGCGTTAGGCAATTTTGTTTCTTTTTTCGAAATTTTCAAATCCTTTTGAAAATAAACCTCAAATCCCTCTTATTCCTCTACTTTTGTTTGATTTCAATAGATTTAACGCATGCGGATTGGATTAGACGCAAAAAGAGCATTTGCCAGTAATAGTGGATTAGGAAACTATTCCCGGACCCTAATTTCCAATTTTGCGCACCTTTTCACGCATGACGACTTTTATTTGTATTCCCCAAGTCATGGGTCAACAGATTGGTTGCCAGAGAATAACCCAAAAATTCACCTTCGGTATCCTGAATCTTTTGTAGCCAAAAAGTTTCCTTCGTTTTGGCGCACATTTGGGATAAAAAGTCAATTGAAAAGGGATAAAATTCAGGTTTATCATGGTTTAAGTGCTGAAATCCCTGCCGGATTATGGCGATTTAATATGGCAAGCGTGGTAACCGTTCACGATTTGATTTTTATGAGCCATCCTGAATTTTATAAGATTCATGACCGATTCATTTATCAGGAAAAAACCCGTTTTGCCTGCAGAAATGCCGATATTATTGTGGCAGCTTCTGCCAAAACAGGCAGGGATATCATGGAATATTTCGGAATTTCTCAACGTAGGATTCGGGTAGTTTACCAAGGGGTTGGGCCCGAATTTTTGAAAACGCATTCTCCAGAGCAAATCGAGGCGGTAAGGATGAAATACAAAATCCCTAAAAAGTTCTTTTTATTCGTCGGCGGATTGCATCCTAGAAAAAACTTAAGAACAGTAATTGAGGGATTTAAACTTGCCGGCCCCGAAAATCTGCCGGATTTGGTTTTTGCCGGAGAAATGACTGCCCATGGTGAGGATTTAAAATCAATGGTAGAGTATTTTGGTTTTCAGAATCGTATCCATTTTCCCGGTTTCATAGATCCTCTCGATTTACCTGCTTTATATAAAGGAAGCCTTGCTCTTCTATATCCTTCTGTGGCTGAGGGCTTTGGTATTCCATTAGCGGAAGCTTTGTACTGTGGTATTCCCGCAATTTGTTCAAATGAAACCGTATTTCGGGAAATTATGGGGGAGGGAGCTCTCTTTTGCCATGCCGAATCCTCCTTTGATTTTTCCATTGCGATGCGAAAACTGTGGGATGACCCTAGCATTTCTCTAGCCTTGGTTGAGAAAGGCAAGGAAAATAGGCGGCATTATCACCCTGAATTAGCCGCAAAGCAAATAAGGGCAGTGTATCAAGATTTGGTGAAATGAGGGTTTTCAACATTTTCACGACTTTAATTTCGCAGCTGTGGTTTGTTGGTTTTGGTGGATGTGCTAATTTTAGCGCGCTATAAACCCTATGGAAGCAAATCAGGTAATCAATTCGCAGGATGTAATCAGGATTCTTCCTTATTTATACCTCCTCCTCATCGGCTTAGTGTTGATGATGATGGACGCCTTTAAATGGCGGGCTGCAATGCCAATGCTTACGGGAGTCGGCTTTGCAGGAGCAATGGCCATTGCCTTTCCGTGGAATGCCGATTTCGAGGCTTCTTCTTTTGCTTTTCAAAATATGATTTCTACAGGAGGCCTCGCCTCTCTCGTTTTCATTTTTATCTGCCTTTCGGGTTTGTTCACCCTATTTTTCTTGCAAGACTTTTTGAACCGTCAGGCAAAACCGATTTATGATATCTATCCATTATTGGTTTTTGCGGTAATCGGAATGGGCTTGCTCGCAAATGCAAATGATCTCATTATTTCCTTTATCGGCCTTGAGACCATGTCGATTTGCCTTTATGTTATGGCATCCTTGTTTAAAAGAGATGCAGGCTCAAATGAATCCGGATTGAAATATTTCTTGTTAGGAGCTTTCGCCAGTGCCTTTTTCATATTTGGAATTTCTTTGATTTATGGTGTTGCAGGAACCACTAATTATTCTGCAATGGGAATTGGCACACTTAGAAATCAGGAAGCTTTAGGTAGTTTGCTGATTCCGGGCGTGGCTTTGGTTATGGTTGGCCTCATGTTTAAAGTTTCTGCTTTTCCCTTTCACGCATGGACCCCAGACGTTTACACAGGCACCCCAACCCCTTTAGCCGGTTTTATGGCAACCGG
>JAYSVQ010000440.1:0-3759 GCA_043718485.1 Bacteroidota bacterium | reverse complement strand
AGTTGCCGCATCGAGATTGGTTTTCAGCGCAGTTTCCTCTAGGGTTTGTCCACCCAAATTTTTACTTCCGCTATTCACATCTACGACATGCAGGGCTTCTGTATGTTCAATGACCAAATATGCGCCATTTGAGAGGGTTACTGTTTTTCCAAAAAGTGCTTTTATCTGCTTTTCAACGCCGAAATAATCAAAAATAGGAACCTTGCCTGAGTAGGCCTTCAGCATTTTTTGATCTTCGGGCATTCTTTTTTTCAGGTAGTTTTGAATTTCATCGTGCGTTTCTTTGTCATCGGTTGTGATTTGATCAAAACCCATGCTTAAAAGGTCGCGCAAAATGCTCGTCGCCCGCTCCTCTTCTGCTAATACTTTTTTGGGGATTTTTGCTTTAGATGTTGCACTGCAAAGGGTTCTCCATTTTCCATACAAATCTTCTAAATCTGCTTTGAGTGCATTGAGGTCTTTGCCCTCTGCGGCAGTGCGCACGATTACGCCAAAATTTTGCGGACGAATGCTATCGACCATTTGGCGAAGTCTTTTCTTTTCCTCTGTTCCCGACATTTTTCTGGAGATAGAAACGTCGTTGTAGAAGGGAACCAAAATTAAATATTGTCCGGGAAGTGATATTTCACTGGTGAGCCTTGGCCCCTTTGTTGAAATGGCTTCCTTTACTATTTGTACCAGAATGGGTTGATTCGGTTTTAAGACCTGGGCAATTTTTCCATTTTTATCGATGTCGGGATGCACTTCAAAAGATGCGGGGCTGGTATTGTGTTGCCCGGTATCAATAATCATTTTTATGTGTCCCTGTAGAGACCTAACCTGCGGACCTAAATCGGTGTAATGCAAAAAGGCATCCTTTTCATGACCGATATCTACAAAACAGGCGTTTAGTCCGGGCAACAGTTTTTTAACCCTGCCGAGAATGATATCGCCTACCGAGAATTTCTTGTTACTTTTTTCGTAATGAAGCTCAGCAAGTTTTTTATCCTGCAATAGGGCAATTCTTAGGCCCTCGGTGCCCGAACATACTACGAGCTCGTTCATTCGAGCCTTTTTATTACCGCCCGGTCTTTTACCTTAGTCAAGGCAAAAGCGCTAAAAAACAATGCCATGATGGCTTATTTGTTCTTCTTTTTATGCCTGTTTTTTCTCAGGCGCTTTTTGCGCTTGTGGGTAGCAATCTTATGTCTTTTTCTCTTTTTTCCGCAGGGCATATACTTACTTGTTTTTTAAATCATTTAACATTTCTGTGGCCAATGCGGCCACTTCTGAATTTTCGTTTTGGGAAGTGAGCGCATTCAATAAGCCAATCGCTTCCGCCTTTTTGCCGCTATCCCTGAAGGCCCCTGCAAGCAAAAGTTTTGCTTCCAGATTTTTAGGGTTAGCCGATAGTACAGTTTGAAATCGGGAAATGGCTTTTTCAAATTGCCCGGTTTG
Organism: Bacteroidota bacterium; assembly: GCA_043718485.1. Taxonomy (GTDB): domain Bacteria; phylum Bacteroidota; class Bacteroidia; order J057; family JADKCL01; genus JAYSVQ01. The sequence continues at coordinate 2,322 of JAYSVQ010000440.1, read as the reverse complement.
CAAACTAAAAACCCCAAGTCTGAAGGCTGCTTCTTCGTTTTTGGGATTGATCTCCAACACTTTTACAAGGGTTTGAATGCCTTGCATACTGTTTTCTGACCTCCCGGAACCTACCAAAGCGAGCCCCAATTCAATCATCGCCTCTTCATCCTTTGGTTTGGCATTGTCTGCCAATTTGAGGAGTCGAATCGCTTCATCAGAAAATTTGTCGAACAAGAGGCTATCGCCTTTCGCTAACAATTCTTCAGAAGCTGCCCGATACATTGCGCCGGCAACCAATTGATTCCTGAAATCAGGATTCAAGGCTGCGAGTTCGCCTGAATATTGGGCGGCTAAATCTATTCTGCCTCTGTCTCTCAAACGTTCAGCCAAGGCTTTTAAAACCTCAGCCCGGTTTCCCGTTTTTTGATTTAACAGCGATTTAAGGCTATCGGTCTCAGCATCGGGCTCGAGTTCAGGAAGGCCGGCGCTTAAATCTGTAGCACCGATTTTTTCTGAACCTTTATCCGAAATACGTTCCCCTGATAGCGCTTCTCCTTGCGAAGTAGAATTATTCAGAACCGTTTTATCAGCAAAAAATAAAAGAACAAAAATCGTTAGGCCCGACAACACAAGCCCTGCTTGTAATCCCCTTCCCCAATCAAATGTGCCCTCTGAAGCCAAACTCTATGAATTACTGCTGTGGTGATTGCAGATTTTCTATTTCTTTATTACTCGTCTTAACCTTGTCAACGAAGGTCTTAGCGGGTTTAAAGCTTGGAATGTTGTGTGCAGGAATCACAATAGACTTATTCTTGGAAATGATTCGAGCCACTTTCTGGGCACGGCGCTTTACAATAAAAGAGCCAAATCCTCTGAAATAGACGTTTTGTCCTTCAACAAGCGAGTTTTTCACCACCTTAAAAAAGGCTTCGAGGGTGGTGGCAACATCGGCTTTGTCAATGCCAGTCTTTTCAGAGATCTCAGAGATAACTTCTGCTTTGGTCACGTTGTTTGAGCTTAGGATGAATAGAATGCGTAAAAAAACCCTTCTGATTATCTAATTGCTTAATAATCAAAATTATGGGAGGGCAAATTTAGGACAGAGTTCGGAAACCCAAAACAAAAAATTAAAAAAAACACAAAAGGTTTAAAAAAGGCAATGGGCTGAGACTCAATTAGAGAAAGTAGAATTTCCTTTTTGGGGGCCAAAATCTTTTCAAAAAGAGATAGATTCTCTCAATTTGCAGGATTGAATCCGGGAAAACGACTTATTGATTGGTATAAGAAGGAAGGGCGAGATTTACCCTGGCGAGAAAATTCAAGTCCTTATCAGGTTTGGATTTCAGAAGTGATTCTTCAACAAACGCGCGTAAACCAAGGAATCGCCTATTATGAGCGGTTTTTAGCTCGTTTCCCGACAGTAACAGATTTGGCAAATGCCCCGATTGAGGCTGTATTAAAAGTTTGGGAAGGCTTGGGCTATTATTCCCGCGCCAGAAACCTGCATAAAGCAGCTCAAGAGGTTGTTTTTGTGCGAAAGGGAAAATTTCCCACTATTTATTCAGATTGGGAAACGCTGAAAGGCATAGGGCCCTACACTGCAAGAGCCATTGGTTCTATTGTGAATGGAGATAAAGTGGGTGTAATTGACGGAAACGTACTCAGGGTCTTGAGTCGATATTTAGGCGATTTTAGCCCCATAGATAAGGTTCAAACCCGCCAAAAATTTCAATTCATCTTGGACGATTGGATTCAAAAACACGAGCCGGCGGTTTTCAATCAGGCTTTTATGGAGTTAGGCGCCTTGGTTTGCAAACCTAAAAATCCCAATTGCGCGGATTGTCCGCTTTCGGGCTCATGTAAAGCCTTAGCTAAGGGATTGATTTCAGTATTGCCGGTAAAAACTCCAAAAAAGGCCAAAAAAACGCGTTATTTCTTCTTTTTCCTCATTTCAGACCAGCATAAAAAAATTGGAATTCGGCAAAGAGATAAGGAAAAAGGGATTTGGGCTGGCCTGTGGGAAATTCCGAATGAGGAATTGAACCAAAAGGATTTCATGAAAGGTCAAAAAAAAGAAGGCTACAAAGGGGAATTGAGCCATATTTTCACCCATTTTGAAATGAAAATCAAAGTTTTTGCTTTGCCGAAAAGCCTATTTCCTGAACCCATGCAAAAACTCAAGTTCATCAGGCAGGGTGAAATTCATATATTTGCTTTCTCGAGAGCGGTATTGAAAATTTTTGAACAATACCTCTTCGCGTAATTTTTAATCAAGATGGCAAAACTCGGACTGAACAAAGTAATGTTAATTGGAAACTTAGGCCAAGACCCTGAAGTGCG
>JAYSVQ010000439.1:0-3760 GCA_043718485.1 Bacteroidota bacterium | reverse complement strand
TTCATTGAGTAAACGTGCGGTTGTAAAGGAAGAGGGGGTGGGCAGGGGATGATTTTCTAAACCAGTTTCATCGAGCCATAGCGCATCTAATATGCGCTCGCTCCATTCAGTAAATAGCGTAGCCGTTAAAAGGTCTGGGTCATTAAAGAAATTCCATTCTTTTAAATCCATAAGCCATTTTTTTTCATCAGCGGTGAGCAATTCCTCTTTTACCTGAGTGATTACCAGTGGCAAAAAAGATTCGGCAAATAAATTTTTATTATCGCCTTGCAACACCCGCATCGTTTCTTTGGTAATGTTTTGGCTTGTATCCAACACTTGATTAATTCTTACATTCCGATAATGCTCATATTTTCCATACAGCGGATAGGGATAACCCGCGTCCGCGGCTACTTGGTTGGCAGAACTCACATATCCTCTTTCTGGATTGACGACATAAGGATTTTGCTCCATTGGGATTTCTCCTTGCCATTGGTGCAAAGGTTCATTTCCATCTAAAATAAATCGACCCTGATCTTTCCATTTATTAGGGAATTGACCTTGTTGCGTGATAGCGATATCTCCAGAGGCAGAGGCAAAAACAAAATTTTGTCCCGGGCATTCAAAGTACCGAATCGCTTTTCGGTAATCGTTTTTATCATGCGCACGATTGAGAAAATAAAAAGTCATCATTTCATTGCTGGAGTCATGTGCAGCCCAACGCATCGCAAGTTGAATGGGTTTACTTCCCGGGTGGAAATTTTCATCGAAACTAACCGGACCATGAACGGTATAATATACGCTGTCTAATAAAGTTCCTATTCCTTTAACCTTAAATTCTTCAACTTTTAATTCCGATTTTACCCATTCATCATTGAATTTGTATTCTCGTTTTGATGCGTCCTTAAACTCGATGTGGTACCAATCTAACACATCTCTGCTCGCGTTTGTAACTCCCCAAGCAATCGAGTCGTTGAAGCCAATGATTACCCCCGGCGCTCCGGGAAGGGTTGCCCCGTACACATTTACCCCTGGGGCCGTCAATTGCATTTCATACCAAATAGAAGGCAAGCTTAAACGAAGGTGCGGATCATTGCATAAAATTGGAAAACCGGATTTTGTTTTTTTACCTGCCACTGCCCAATTATTACTGCCTTCAATTCCATTGTGCCGTTCCTTTTCTAAACTTGAAATGATTGGCTTTGGTGAATAATTTTCGGGGGCCGGAACGGTTTGAGGTAGAAAATCCCAGGCCTTTCCGCCGGGAATTATGGGTTGGGTATCTTTTTCGATAGCAGGAAAGTAGCGATTCAATTTTTCCTCACCCCAGGTGGCCATCGCATTACTAAACTCCCAATCTTCAGTTTGCCCAGTGAGCATGTCGGCCATGTATTTCAGCAAACCACATGATTTTAGCGGCGTCCAATGTTCCGGTGAATAATCTAATAATTTAAATTCAATCGGATAATTTGCATAGCTGAGATTGTCAATCCACGCATTTACCCCTTCTGTAAAACCTTCAATAATTTCCTTTGATTTTGGGTCTTGTAAAACCAGCCCCAATGCGCGCTCAGCTCCCCATTTCAAGCCTTTGCGTCGGTTCATTCTGTCGATGGGTAAAACGGATTCGCCCATTACTTCTGAAAGGGTACCCAAGGCAGCTCTTACTTGGATGTCCATTTGCCAAAGTCGATCTCTGGCGGTTGCATAGCCTTGTAAAAAATAAAGGTCATGGTCATTTTCTGCGGTGATGTGGGGAACCCGTCTTTTATCATATATAATTTTTCCGGGGGCAAGTAGTCCTTTTAACTTCAATTCGGCAGGAACATGCAATTGTTTTTTTTCACCATTAGCCCAAAAGCCTGCGAAAGGGTCAAAGAATTTTCCAATTGGGGGTAAGGCTCCAATTTTAGAGTTTAATAAAAAAATCGAACTTCCAAAAAGAAGCAATGAAAAAAGAAAAGGAAGATACCGCATGTTTTCGACTTGTAGGGCGAAAATAGGTGTAAGGAATGAATAATCCTTTTTTCTTATTTCAGCAAGGTAATAGAGCCGGCTTTATTAATAATGCCACCCCCATATTCTATGGCTATTGCTTTATAGACGTACACGCCTTCAGGTAAAACCAATCCGCTCGCATCTTTTCCATCCCACTTGAAATTTAAGTCTGTGGATTCAAAAACACGCTTACCCCATCGGTCAAAAATTTGAAAATTCAGGGCAGTAATAAGGTGTGTTGAAATGGAAAAGTATTCGTTTTTATCATCTCCATTTGGAGAAAATGCATTTGGGGCCCAAATCCGTATGTTCTTTTCAACCTCAATATGTTCATTGAATTTTTGTGTCCAAACGCAACCGTTTTCATCAATAATGGTGAGCGTTATACTGAAAATTCCAGGTTCTGTGTATTGATGCACAGGGTTCAACTCAGTCGAGCTTGTGCCATCTCCAAAATCCCACAATTGGGAAAGAATAGGAAGGGAAGAACTCACCTTAAATTCAACTATTGCATTTGGTATTTCAACTTTTCGGGTAGAAATATTAACCGGAATACTTGGCACATCAAAGGCATAGCCATCGGCTTGAACACGCGGGGAACGACAACCCATTGCATCCACAGCTTCTACAAATACAATATAATGACCGCCCAAAGGTGGGGTAACAAATGTTAGACCATTGCTAAAGGGAAATCGAGTGCTATTGTCTCTATACCATAAAATGGAAAGCCCAGCCGGTGGGGAATCTACACGCAACACGGCCTCATGGTTCAAACACACTGTATCAGGATGTGTAACGGGAATATAGGCCAATTGAATCACTTCAACTGCTTGGGTAATTTCATGGGTGCAACCATGGTCAGAAGTAACCGATAAATGAACTTGATGCATGCCAGGAGTAGAATACATGTGGACAGGGTCAGAAAGTGTTGAAGTTCCTCCATCCCCTAAATCGTAATTATAATTTACAATGCTTCCATTGGCAACGGTACTCAAATTTTTGATTCGTGTGCTGTCTTCGAAGCAAACGGTTGCCGCAGAAAATTGTGCAACTGGATTTGGCCATACGTTTACAGATTGGGTTGAATTTGAGATACAGCCTCTATCTGAAGTAGCTGTCAAAACAACCTGATAGGTTCCCCAAAGTGAATACGTATGATTTGGAGTGTCAATTGTTGAAGTGAAATTATCTCCGAATTCCCAATTGATTTGGTTTATGTTACCGAAGGTGATGGTGGAATTGTTGGTGAATTGTGTACTCAGATTTTGGCACACTTCTGTGAAGTCAAATTGCACATTCGGCTCGGGAAATACAGTGATGGCCTGGTTCAGGGTATCGCTGCAGCCTGCGGCTGTGGTGCTAATAAAAACAATATTGAAATTGCCCGAACTTGAATAAGTGGTGCTAGGATTTTGCAAAGTTGAGTTACTCCCATTTCCAAAATCCCAACTCCATTGGTTTACTGAATGTCCGGCGGGTGCTGTGGACAAGTCCGTAAATTGAAATGTTTTGTCAGGGCAAAATCCTGTGTGAGAAAAATTTGCCGCGGGTTGAGGGTGAATGGTAATAGGGGAAGCAAAGGAATCAATACAACCCTGTGCTGTGCTCACAACCAATAAAACGTTATACGTTCCCGGTCCGGGATAAGAATGAGTTGGACTAGAAAGTGCCGAAAGTCCTCCATCTCCGAATGTCCAGTTATTTGTGTTAATGCTACCCGTTGAGGTATTGGTAAATTGGGCAATCTGATAGCTACACACTGCGGGTGCAGTGAAGTCAGCGT
>JAYSVQ010000438.1:0-3764 GCA_043718485.1 Bacteroidota bacterium | reverse complement strand
ACTTTTGGCCATGAAATTTGGAACAAAAGCGATACATGCCGGGGTAGAACCCGACCCAAGTACAGGGGCTATAATGACTCCGATTTATCAAACCAGCACTTATGTTCAGGCTGCGCCGGGAGATCATAAAGGGTATGAATATTCAAGAACCCATAATCCTACCCGAACTGTCTTGCAAAATGCATTGGCTGAAATTGAAAATGGCAAATGGGCCTTAGCTTTCTCTACCGGAATGGCTGCCGTAGATGCCTGTGTGAAATTGCTTAAACCCGGAGATGAAGTCATTTCGGTCAACGACTTATATGGGGGCACTTACAGAATTTTCACCAAGATTTTTGCGGGATTTGGAATTCAGTTTCGGTTTATTTCTATGAGCGATGTTTCCGAAATTGCCAAACACATTAGCTTAAATACAAAAATGATATGGATTGAGACGCCAACCAATCCTACTTTAAATATAGTTGATATCGCCGCTGTGGCAGCACTGGCAAAAGGGAAAAATATTTTAACCGTAGTTGACAATACTTTTGCTTCGCCCTATTTGCAGAATCCATTAGATTTAGGCGCAGACCTGGTGTTGCACTCGATTACTAAGTATTTAGGCGGACATAGCGATGTAGTAATGGGTTGCTTAATTGGCAGGGATGAAGATTTAAAAGAGCGGTTGGCTTTTATCCAAAATAGTTGTGGGGCTGTTCCCGGGCCGATGGATTGTTTTTTAGTGATCAGGGGTTTAAAAACCTTGCACATTCGCATTCAGCGCCATTGTGAGAATGCAAAAGTTATCGCCAATTATTTAAGCCAGCATCCCAAAGTTGAAAAGGTATATTATCCCGGTTTGTCGAGCCACCCCGGACATGAAATTGCGAAAAAACAAATGCGTGATTTTGGCGGGATGATTTCTTTTACCCTAAAAGGAGATAAGTTAGCGGATGCATTAAACGTTTTAAGTAATACTAAATTATTTAGTCTGGCAGAAAGTCTGGGTGGAGTCGAATCTCTCATTGGCCATCCTGCAACTATGACCCATGCATCAATCCCAAAAGAGGAAAGGGAAAAAGCCGGCCTAAAAGATTCCCTAATTCGCCTTTCAGTCGGTATTGAAGATATCGATGATTTAATTGAGGATTTGAAAAAAGCGATAGGATGAGCATCCTGTTTCTTTTGGGATTGGCACTTGCCCCCATTATCTTTTTGATGAGCTTCATTTATTTTCAGGATAAGCATGAAAAGGAGCCACTACGTTTCATGGTTATTTCCTTTTTGTTAGGGGTAGCGGCAATATTTCCAAGTGTAATATTCGAGCTTTTTTACGAGTGGATTACCCCGTTTCCGGCCATTAATGCTTTCGGAAAATTATGCAGTGCCTTTGTGGGTGTCGCCTTAATTGAAGAGGGATTCAAGGCAATTGTGTTGAATGGTTACATGTTCAAGAAAAGCCATTTCAACGAACCTTATGACGGAATTGTGTATGGTGTTTCGGTTTCAATGGGCTTTGCAGCCCTTGAAAATATTATGTATGTGCTTGAGCATGGCTACGTAAATGCAATAATGCGCATGTTTACAGCCGTTCCCGGCCATTTTATGTTTGGCGTTTTGATGGGTTTCTTTTTTGGAATTGCAAAGTTTCATAAAAACCCAAAGATGAGTCTTCCCTTTCGAATGATTGGTGTATTGGCCGCCATTATTCCACATGGGTTATATGACTATTTTCTTTTTATGACAGACCAAATTGAGTGGTTTTTCATTTTGGCTTTGGTGGTTTTGGTGATTTGTATTTTTCTTTCGATTAAGGCGATTCGCCTTCATGTAAAGGTTTCTCCCTTTAAGAAAAACAAAATTGAACAAAACCCAAATTCTTCGACTTAAATCGAATCTGGATGCATGGGTTGAAAGGGTAAATCAACCTGATTTTATTCCGCTCGATCCCATTTCCATTCCCCATTCTTTTACCAAAAAAGAAGATATTGAGATTTCTGGATTTCTCGTTTCTCTCATTGCTTGGGGCAGGAGAGACCTTATCATAAAAAGTGCCGAGCGAATGTTGAATATCATGGATTATTCTCCTTACCAATTTGTAATTGGCGGTGGGGGAAATCAATTTCAACATTTGGCCCCTTTTGTACACCGAACTTTTAATCGGGAAGATTTTATGGCAATGCTAAGGTTGTTGCAAGAAATTTATTTGAATAGAGGTGGACTTGAATCCGTAATGGGAAAGCATTTAGATAAAGAGGGTTTAGGTGCATTTGAGGCCATAAAATCCCTTCGATGGGTAGCAGAACAAATGGCTGATTTTCCCATTCATGCCTTTAAGCATTTACCCAATCCCGATAAAGGCTCGGCAGCAAAGCGCTTAAATATGTTCCTTAGATGGATGGTTAGAAAGGATGAAAAAGGCGTAGATTTCGGAATTTGGAAAAATTCTTTGCCCTCAAAGTTGATTTGCCCTCTCGATGTTCATACTGGCAGAAGTGCCCGTAAACTGAATCTTTTGCGACGAAAAGCGAATGATAGACAAGCCGCAGAAGAATTGACCCAGCATTTGTGCCTGCTTGACCCGCTTGACCCGGTAAAATATGATTTCGCATTATTCGGAATGGGAATCGAAGGCAATAAAAAAACGCAGCCTCAAATCTGAGACTGCGTTTTTTTCAAAATCGTTTTATTGAATTACAACAGAAAATGTTCGATTGTTTATCGTTATGGTAATCGTGTTATCGCAAACCCCGGAGCCATAATCGATGAATCTTGTGTACCGTGATCCCGGAGTAAATTCTACCATGCCACTCACAATTTGGCGGCAACTCATTTCTTTTCTGAGTGCGGTTGTAATAAGGGAAGTGAAAGTTTCTCCTGATGCGGTGGTTCCACTTGAAGAGCCGGTAATGAGGTACACATCATCTGACCATATTTGGGTAGCTGAACCTGCCAGCCATTCTCTGTTCCGGTTTGCCGTCCAAGAAAGGGTTCCCCCTCCATTTGCTTTATTGATTTGTCCATTTACCGAAATGGTGAAATTCAAATTTCCATTTCCATTAATTCCGTTATTGGTAACCGATTTTGTCCCTAATAATTGATTATCATTCACAAAATAATTATCAAAAGAAATGGTATGGACAGAACCCGAATCACGGTAACGACCTGTATAATCAACCAGAATTTTTCCTCTTCGGTACCGGCCATCTGAGCAAAGGCAGTTGCTGGTTCCAAAATCAACTTCAATGTGGCGAAGAACGGTATCATGACTTACTGTTGCACAAGTGCTGAGGGTACCTTCTGTTTTATATGTACCTAATTCGCCGTCTCCTGCCTGATCAGATATCGTAGTTACATCGTTAAAAAACGTTTCAGCAAGGGAGTTTTCGGTTGCTGAATCTTGGTTATCATCGGCCTCTTCTTTTTTACAGCTTGTCAAAGCGGTAAATAGAAATAATGTTGCGAGCAACAGGGGAACAAACTTTTTAGTTTTCATAATCGTAGGAAAATTTTGTGAATTTGGTGGTTTGACTCATTCCTGCAATCAGGGTTTAATCGTATTTTGAAATTTAAGAATAAAAGGCTTCACAACCAGAACAATCAAAAAAAGCCCTCATTTCTCGAAAAAGCACCGTTAACTAGAGATTTTTGATAAGCGCATCTGCAAATTCAGACGTTTTTACCTCTTTTGCCCCCTCCATCTGACGTGCAAAGTCATAGGTCACGATTTTGGATGAAATGGTTTTTCCTAAGGCATCTAAAATGAGATTTGCTGCCTCAACCCA
>JAYSVQ010000437.1:0-3777 GCA_043718485.1 Bacteroidota bacterium | reverse complement strand
AGTGGTGTGGCCCATGCCGTATGGTAGGGCCGGCAATTGAAGAAATTGCTAAAGAGTATGAAGGCAAAGCTGTAATCGGAAAATTAAATGTTGACCATAATCCAAACATTTCTGTGAATTATGGCATTCGCAACATTCCAACTGTCCTTTATTTTAAAGGCGGACAAATCGTAGACAAGCAAGTGGGTGCTGCACCTAAATCTGTCTATGAAGAAAAACTTAAGAAATTGATGTAAGCGATTCGCTTCAAATAGAAAAGCCCTAATGAAAATTGGGGCTTTTTTAATGGGTATTCGTTTTGGAAATTCTACATTTTCAGGGTTTCGCCAATCTTCATCAAAATCAATTCAATCCCTTTTTCTGCGAAAGCATCCTTGGCTGCGTTGTGGTCAATTTTAATATATCCGAATGTATCGTAATGCATTCCGATTACCTTTTTTACCCCTAACATGTTAGCGGAGAGGGCCGCCTCCTTAAATCCCATGGTAAAATTGTCGCCTATGGGTAAAAACGCAAATTCAGGTTTATGAAGTTTGCCAAACATTTTCATGTCCCGAAAAAGCGCGGTATCACCGGCATAGTAAAAACAATGCTTCTCAGTATTTACGATAAAGCCACCTGCGTTGCCGCCATAAGCCCCGTCGGGCATGGAGCTGCTGTGATCGGCCTGCACCATTTTCACCGAACCAAAATCAAAAGCCCATTGTCCACCCAAATTCATAGGATGGGTTTTCTCCCAACCCTTGGCATTGAACCAGCTGTGAATCTCCCAATTCGCTACGATTAGGGCATTATTTTGCTTTGCCAATTCCTCTGCATCTGCCATATGATCAATATGCCCGTGCGATAAAAGCAGCGTTTCGCCCACCAATTCTTTAAGGTCAATGTCTTTTGCAAGCGCATTTCCTTTGATAAAAGGGTCAATCAATACTTTTTTTCCACCCATTTCCCATTCAAAACAGGAGTGGCCTAAATATCTTATTTTCATTTGTTTCTTTGTTTTGATGAAGCTGCGGGATTATTTTTTATCAATTCAACAGGATTTCTTTAAAAAACGCAAAAAATCTCTGAACTTTGTAGTCCTAAAAATAAAAAAAGGAATGTCCCCTTTGCCCCAGTCGTTCAAAATTAATGTCTTTGTTTTCGGTTTCATTGCCCTCGCATCGGCTTGTGGAGACACCAAAGTTGTGAAAGATTACTACCCATCAGGCAGTATTAAATCAGAAATCGAACAAACAAAAGAGGGCAAAACACAAGGAAAGACTGTTTTGTATTTCGAAAACGGCAAATCAAAAGAAGAGTCTGTCTGGGCAATGGGTGACCGCGAAGGTGAAACCAAATTGTTTTATGAGGATGGCCGCAACCGGGAATCAACCCTATATAAAGCAGGAAAGAAAGATGGGCAATTGGTTCGCTGGTTTCGAAACGGCAATAAATCTGTCGTCGCATCTTATAAGAATGATATTTTAGACGGTCCTAAACAGACCTATTATGAGAATGGTTACCTCGCTCTTGAAGAAAATTTTGTCATGGGCGTGTTGGAAGGCTTAGCGCGGGAATACGATGACAAAGGCGTAATTATTTCTGAAACGACCTATAAGCATGGTCGCAGAACAGGGCCATTTAGGCTTTTCAATGAAAAAGGCCACCTTGTTTCAGAAGAGTTGTTTGATGCAGATACCACAATGGGTCAGCCTCGCTTTTTTGATGAAGAACCGATGGGCGCACCTGGTTCTTAAAACTCAACCCTGATTTTTAATTCTTTCGGCAGGTGAATGTTGATTCGATTCGGCAGCACTTTTACCCATCCTAATTCAAGCTTTTTATAGGTTACCAAAGCCCAGCCTTGTCCATTTGTATTTGGAATCGAGATGGAATCCTTTCTCAGGTATCGAATTGCGTCTTCAAGCGAGAGTTCATATCTGGGAATTGTCGAGGCAGCGATTTGGCTGAGGGCGAGATCATGTGAGGGGATGAAATCTTTTCCTTTCCATTCCCCAACCGTAACGCCCGCTTTCAAAACAAAAAAATGGTCGGTAAACCATTCAGCATGCGCTGCAACCGCATTCGGCATTGCCGTGATTTCATTTTTCAATTGCGCAAAAGAATAAGAATCTGAATGCTGAACCCATTCCCCGGCAATGGGAAACTTGGGTTTTGAAAAGGCAGTTGCCTTTGATTTTTTATGCGAAAAGATTCGCTGTAATTCCCTTGTTTTTTGAATCAGGGAAATAAAAAATCCCTCACCTTTGAAGCGATGCTGAAAACAGTGGAATGCATTTTTTAATTCTGCATCGTATGATTTTGTGAGTCCCCAACTTTCATCAAAATCAGGTTCTATCATGCTTATGGAATCTGAATAGGTTTCGAAAAGCCAATTTACATTGTCTTCGTTTTCTTCGCGGTTATAGGTACAGGTTGAATAAATCAGCGTTCCACCCGGTTTTAGGCAATGCAATGCAGATTCCAGAATGTCTCTTTGCCTTGCTACACATTGTTGAATGTTTTTGGGCGACCAATGTGCGACCACGTCCTGGTCTTTTCGAAACATGCCTTCTCCTGAGCAGGGTGCATCCACCACTACTACATCAAAAAAGTCGTTCAATGAACGAAAATCTTCATGCCGGTTGCAGGTTACGATTACGTTAGGGTAGGCCCACCGGCAAAGATTGTCGCGTAAAACAATAGCCCGATTTCCCACAAGTTCATTTGAAACCAAAAGAGAATCCTCATCCATAAACGAGGCGAGCAAGGTGCTTTTTCCGCCCGGGCTTGCACACATGTCCAAAATCTTTATTGCAGGTTTAAATGGGCAAGCACTTGCAATCAACATAGAGCTTGCTTCTTGCACATAATAGGCACCGGCATGAATAAGAGGGTCCATTACAAACCGAGGACGCTCAGGTAAAAACAAACCATTTTTGCACCATGGTATCGGCGTACTGTTTTCAAAATGGGCACCCGGCTTGAAGGGATTTAAGCGCAAAGAAACCGGAGGTTTTTGGTCGAGGGATTGAAGAAAATTTCCCAAATCCTCTGCCAACAGAATTTTCATTTGTTCTACAAAAAGAAGGGGCAATGAATCAGATAGGGGCTTTTCCATTCTCCTTTAATCTTTTATAAAACTCGGTTTCTAAATCGCCCGCACGTGGCAAACTCAGGCGGTACCAATTCAAACGTAATGCTTCAGTTTCTTCTTGGTTCAAAGCCCAATTATCGGTTTCATTTATGTGTCGACGCAGGTCATACATACACAAGGCTGCCGAAACCGAAATGTTAAAGCTCTCTGTAAAGCCTTCCATCGGAATCATTACTTTGTAATCTGACATTTCCAACGCAAGCGGACTTAATCCTTTTAATTCTGTTCCAAACAACAAAGCAATTTTTTGGTTGACAGGAATTTCATGAACGGATAAATCTGGATTATGGGGTGAAGTTGCAAATAAAATATAGCCCTCTTTTTTGAGATGGTTCAGGCAAGCCTCCGTATTTTTTTCTTCCTTTTCCCAACGCCGCAGGCTTATCCATTGGGCTGAGCCCAACTCAACATCAGGGTTTAGGGTGTAAGTATTTCGATTTTCGATTACGTGCAAATCTTGAATGCCAAAACAATCGCAACTGCGAATAACCGCGCTTGCATTTTGCGGTTGAAAAATATCTTCGAGCACGACCGTTAACTTTCGGGTGCGGCGAGACAATACCTCCTCGATGCGTTGCCGCCGATTTTCGGTGAGAAAACTTCCCAGAAAGCGACTTAAATCAGGATGAGGGGTGGCA
>JAYSVQ010000436.1:0-3795 GCA_043718485.1 Bacteroidota bacterium | reverse complement strand
GTCCGCAGGCAGAAGCAGGGGCCAATATTCTCACCTGCGATAATCAGCCGGTGTTTTTGAATGGGGCTGTTACCTACCCCACGCCGGACCAATGTCCTGCCGGGAATCTTTTTACCACCTGGAGTCCCACAAACGGCTTAAGTGGAAGCAGTATTTTGAATCCACAAGTTTCGATTACAGGCACACAGATTTATTATCTCACTGCGATTTGCAATGCTTGTGAAACTAGAGATAGTCTCATTGTAACGATTATGCAAACGCCGATTGTGGAAGCCCTTGCGGATACAAATGTAATTTGCAGCAATGATTCGGTTGCACTCACCGCCACCGGAGGGCAAGGGGGAGCCAGTTTTACATGGAACCCTCCCTTGGGTTTAAGTCATCCAAGTTCAGCAAGCACACAAGCAGCACCCGGCATTACGACTGTGTATGTTGCATCCGCAACCGAAGGGGGATGTACTGGTTCAGATTCGCTTATTTTAAATGTAATTCCAAGTCCGGTAGCAGATTTTATTTATTCAACGCCTTCAGGCTGTGCACCCCTCACGGTTAGTTTCTTAGAAACCGCAGTAAATGCAATCAATTATGTGTGGCGCTTTGGCGATGGCACTCCGGTTTCAAACGAAGCCAACCCAACCCATGTTTATGCTGAGCCGGGCTCCTACCCTGTTTTGCTCTTGGCCATGAATGCGGGTGATTGTGTGGATAGCATTCGCTTTGACAACGTAGAGGTTTATCCAAAACCCCTTGCTGATTTTACAACAGACCCAATTGCACCGGCAGATATGGAATTGCCCGGCAGTGATGTGGTTTGTGTAGCGCTTCCGGGCTCTGCCCAATCATGGTTATGGAATTTTGGAGATGGCGTTTCAGGGGATGGAATGCAGACGAGCCACTTTTTCGAAGAGGAAGGGGTATATTACATAACCTTATATGCTTTTTCGGGAAAGGGTTGTTTAGACAGCCTGACCAAGGGGCCATTTATTGTGCACAATCCTAATATTTGGATACCCAATATTTTCTCTCCGAATGCCGACGGATTAGATGATGTATTTTATATTAAATACAAAGGTGACCAATACTTTAATTTACAGATTATGGATCGTTGGGGTGCCCCTCTTTACGAGAGCAACAATAAACATAAAGGCTGGGATGGAAACGCAAAAGGCAATCCGGTACCCGAGGGTGTTTATTACTTTCAAGTCAAAATCGGCGAAAAGAATTACACAGGGAATGTTACCCTGGTGAGGTAATTAGCCATTTAGCTAAACTTTATTTTCTACACATTTTTAATTCCTAAATGGGATTCTGTGCCGTAGGTAGAAGATATGGATTGAAGATTGTTTGTACATGGGCCTTGCGTTTCGAGTGCCCCTCCTTTGCGTGGATTTATGTGCAGAAAAAGGAGGGGTTGGGGTGGTTTTTATTCATCTTTTTTTCTTCCAATATTGACTTACGGATTTGTGTGCCATGGGCAGAAGATTTGAAAGGTTGCTAATATCACGGTGCCTTCGAGAGCCTCAGGCACCCTAAGAAAAGAGAAGTTCTCAGGCCCCGAAACAAAATGCTCCCTCAAGCACCGTCTTTTCCCTTCGGTGGCTGAGGCTCTCGAAGCCACCGAATAGACAAGACCCAAGCTCCGAAGGGATTTAGGACTTGAATTTGAGCAAGCCATTTAGAGAAAGGTCCTCGTCTAATTGATGCCAGTGGATTCCATAACCTGAGGGCGAAATTGAAAAATCATTTCTTTCCGATTCAGATGCATAAGGTAGTTTACTAGAAATTTGGGCAAGGGCCCAAGTATAAGTTTGATTTCCTGAATGGACGATTAAAAGATCACCTTCAAACTTAACTGCGCTAATTTTATGAATAATAGATGTTTCCATTTGATTACTTTTTAAAATAGGTATTCCATTCAGCAACAATATAATCGAAATGCTCAAGAATAATTTTTCGAATTTCTCTTCTTGCTGCAGGATTCAGATTGTAGGCAAAGGCTTCTGATATTTCAAAAACCTCAGGACTAAGCCAAAACTTACATTCCATGTCTCCTTTTTCAGCGTGAACATGAACGGGTTCATCCCCTTCATTTGAATAAAAGAAGATTCTCCAACCGGCAATCAATAAAATTGTTGGCTTACAGACAAAAGTACAAAATCCCTACTCAATCTCAATTAATAGCAGGATTTAGGCAAATAAGGGTTAACGATATTTAAGCATTGACAACTCCGCTCAGGCACCGTTTACTTCATCAATCCACAGGGCAATCCCGTCTGAATTGCCCTTTTCTCATTTCAAATGGTTATTTTCTTATGTGTCAACGGTCGACTTTAAAAGCCAAATGGTTTTTCATCAATGTATCTGAGCAATACTGGCCGGAAATGAGAAATCCAGGGTAATCTGACATCCTGTCATGTTGGGCAATAGGTACTGTCATGTTCTACAACACCAACCGACATGTTTGGCAACATGAAGGGTTATGTTGGTGAACATAAACGGTTATGTTGGTGAACATGTACCGATATGTTGAGCAACACCAACCGTCTGAAAATGGGTTTAAAAGGTCCTTTTTACCAGCTTTTGGGGTTGAAGTGCCATCAACCAACAAATAAGGTGGGAATCTATTTTGGTTGAATAGAGAAAGGTGAAGGCTCCGATTACGAAGGCATTGCTTCGTAAAGACCTCGTAAAACAATACATTACTATTAAATAAGGAGAGAAAAGCTTTATAAAAGCCGAAACCCCAATTAAATAGGGATATGCTGACTATTCAATGGGGTTTTATGCAATGCCCTATCCTACCCTAAAATGAGGAGCAAAGGTCTTTATGTGTAACCTTACCCCATCACCAAATTCTGCCCCCCTGAAGGCAAATTCCATTGGAAAATACTGTTATTCTTAATTATTTGCTTAATATAACCCTATGGCCCAAAACCCCACCAAATTCAAGCCCATTTTGCACAATGGAATTGTGAGTAAGCCTGCAATAATAGGAAACAAGAAATCTTCACAAAACTTACCGATTATTGTAGGATTGGGGAAGGTTTTAGGGATGGAGTCGCTGTAACTCTTTTCCGCAAATGCTAACGCTCCGATTGAACAGTATCGCGAACTCAAAATGACAGCAATGAAAAACTATGCTAACTTTTGTTTGTTTTTTATTCTGGCACTGTGTTTTTCCTGTAAGCAATCTGACAAACATCCTCCTCAGGCCAAAGACGGCTATCTCGATTTATCCGATTGGGACTTTGAAAAAAAGGGTGAGGTTACTTTAGATGGTGCCTGGGAGTTTTACTGGAACAAATTATATACACCTCAGGATTTTCAAGGAGATTCTTTACTGCCAAGGACGGGATATATAAATGTTCCCGGCAACTGGAATCAGCAAATCATTTCAGGTCGTGATTTTCCCGGAAAAGGATACGCAACCTATCGTTTAAGGATTAAATTAAATCCGTCAAGCGATGTTCTAACTATAAATCTCCCAGACGCTTCCTCTTCCTACATATTTTGGATTAACAATAAGCAGGTAATGTCTAACGGCATCGTGGATTCTGCCTATTCTCAAATGAAACCACAGTATCTGCCAATGGAAAGAAGTTTTGATGCAGATTCAGAAAAGCTCGAACTGATTATTCAGGTGTCAAATAATTTTCATAGTAAAGGAGGATTGTGGGAAAGCATTTCACTCGGAACTCAGGAACAACTGACGGGCAAACGCGATCTTACTGCTTTTTTTCATTTATTTCTAAGCGGTATTTATTTTTTTTTATTCATTTATCATCTATGGATATA
>JAYSVQ010000435.1:0-3809 GCA_043718485.1 Bacteroidota bacterium | reverse complement strand
ACGCGCTACCCAAGCAATTTTCTTCCCATTTGAAAGCAATTCAATTTGAAGGTAGTAAGTATTTGTGGGCAAGTCAGAAATGTCAAAGCTACCTTTTAGAATTTCAATATCTTGGAGTCCTTTTTTATGGACCACTTCTTTTTCGCCAAACTTACCTACCTCATTTGCCTGTGACAAGAAAGTTCGGGCATACACACCGCTTTGACTCAATTTGGAAAGTTGATACAATTCTAAATAAAATTGCAGGCTATCTGCATCTTCAAAAAAATCGCCTTGTAATCGAGGCACAACCTCGAGGCCATATTTTGTAAAGACGCTCTTCTTTGTACTTGGTTTAAAAGACTCAATAAATTGAATGTCACTAAAGGGAAACAATTCGTGTTCGGGCCCACGCACCGAAAATTCGCGCTCAAATTCTAGTTTTTTAGTTTCAATTGCACCAGGTTCTTCTACCGTTCCAAAAAGCGAATATTTTCCCGGTGATAAAGAAATTCTTCGAACATCGCTCAGCCGGATATTTTTTTTACCCAAAAGCGTGTCATTCAATTCTGGGCTGATTAATTTCACCTGAATGGCTTGGGCCACTTGTTCTGCTTGAACGCTTTGAATAAAAAATTGGAAATGTAATGCTGCCTGAAACTTCCCATTCTGGTTTTTATTCCATTGTAAACCTGCGGCGTCAACATCGGCTTGAATTTCAATATAAGGAGTGCCTTTTGCATCTCTGAAATTGACGACGTCAACCAGGTATTCAAATGATTGCGCACTCAAAAACCCACTAAATAATAAGGGGATGAGTAAGAAAAATTTAGGCTTTCGCATATCAGGCATCGGTTTGCAATTTACAAAACAGAAAGGTATGGGCTATACCTGCTAAATTAGTGCCCTGATGAAGGTATTTCCTGTTTTTTATTTTCCGCCAATTTCATGGTTTTCGGCCCTCTTGGGAGAGAAGGAAGTGTTGTTTGAGCAGCACAATCACTACCGTAAACAGGGTTTTTTAAACCGAATGCGCATTCAAGGGGCTAACCAAATAATGAATTTGAGCATCCCCATTCGCAGGCGAGGCGAGAATGTGCCTTTATTTCAAAGTCAAATTTCGTATGATCAGGATTGGCAAAGAGACCAATGGAAGGGCCTGCTAAGTGCCTATCGAAACAGCCCCTTTTTTGAATACTATGAGCATCTACTTGAACCTTTTTTTCAGTCGAGAGAAACTTCCCTGCTGCAACATAACCTCAACATTTTGAGCGTGATTTTGCCGGCACTTGAAATTGAAGTGAAGTTTAATTTAAGTGATTCTTATGTTGAAGAAACAGGAGTGGATGCAGATTATCGAAATGCATTTGATTCCTCAGGCTTGAAACTTCCCGATTGGTTTGAACCCCAGCCTTACGTTCAGGTCTTTCGAAATTTTGAGCCGGACCTGAGCATTATCGATTTATTATGCAATGAGGGTCCGGCGGCCCCTGAGATTTTGGCGCTGTCGAGAAAGTACCGTTAATTTTTACAGAGAGCCCGTTCTGCCCCCATCGACCGGTAAATTTATTCCATTGATGTAGGCTGCGGCAGGTGAGGCCAGAAATGCAATCGCCGAGGCTATCTCGTGTACCTCGCCAAACCGTTTTACCGGAATTTCGTTTTGCATTTCCTGGGAAATGGTTCCCTTATCCTTTCCGGTTTTTTCTGCTTTGTTTTCGATTATTCCTGTGAGCCGCTCGGTTGCAGTTGCACCCGGAAGCACATTGTTAACCGTAATTCCAAAAGATGCAAGTTCTGTGGCGAGTGTTTTTGCCCAATTCGCGACGGCGGCTCTAATGGTATTGGAAACGCCTAAATTGGGCAAGGGTTGTTTTACGGAGGTAGAAATTACATTTATTATTCTTCCATATTTTTCAGATTGCATGCCTTCCAAAACAGCTTGCATCAAAATGTGGTTGCAAATTAAATGTTGGTTGAACGCAATTCTAAACTGCTCAATTTCTGCCAGGTGTACGGGACCCGGCGCAGGCCCACCCGTATTGTTAACTAAAATATGAAAAGGAATTTTGTTTGATTTTATTTTCTCGCCTATCGAAATAATTTCGCCGGGAATTGAAAAATCTCCAACATAATAAGCATGGTTTTGGCCGTCTTGTACAGGCAATTCTTTTAGGGTTTCTTTTAGTTTTGTTTCGTTACGTGCCAATAGGGTAACGCTGGCACCCAATTTTGCAAGTTCAATAGCAGTGGCTTTTCCGATTCCTTGGGTACTCCCTGAAACCAGTGCATTTTTTCCCTTCAATGAAAGATCCATATGCGAAAGTAGCAGATTCCCAATTCTTATCCTTTACTATCCCAAAAAAGCCTTAAAGAATTGTATCAAATGCGGTTTTTTGTTTTTCAGGATAATCGGTGGTGAAATGCAAGCCCCTGCTTTCTTTTCGAATTCGAGCTGATTTGACAATTAAGTAGGCGCAGGTAATGATATTTCTAAGTTCACACAATTCGGGTGAGACCTTTGTATTTTTGTAAAATAATTCTGTTTCTTCGTAAATGAGATTCAGCCTTCGCATGGCGCGATCCAGCCTTAGGTCTGAACGAACGATTCCGACATAACTGCTCATTAAATTTTGAACTTCCCGAAGATTGTGCGAAACCAAAACCCATTCTTCTGGTTTGGCGAGGCCAAGTGCTTTCCAATCCGGAATTCCTGGTTCTTCAATCTCGTCTATATTTTTTTCTTGTAATCCTTCAAAAATATTGTGGGCATAAACTAAGCCCTCAAGCAAAGAATTAGAGGCTAAACGATTGGCGCCATGCAGGCCTGAGCAACTTACCTCCCCGCAGGCATATAACCGTTCGATGGAGCTTTTTCCATTTTCATCGACAAGAACACCGCCACAAGTATAATGTTGGGCAGGAACGATGGGAATGTAATCTTTGCTTATATCGATTCCCTTGCTCAGACACTTTTCGAAAATAGTTGGAAATTCTTTTTTTAATTCTGCTGCAGGAATGTGGGTCGCATCTAACCAAACATAGTCTGACCCGCTCACTTTCATTTCATTGTCAATCGATCGTGCGACGATGTCTCTTGGGGCAAGGTCCTTTCTCAGGTCGTATTTTTCCATGAAGGGCTTACGGTCCCAAAAACTTTTTATGATAGCGCCTTTTCCGCGTAAGGCCTCAGTGATTAAAAATGCAGGTCTAACACCCGGATCAAATAAGGAGGTAGGATGAAATTGGCAAAATTCCATATTTGAAATTCTACCCATTGCTCTATACACCATTGCGATGCCATCTCCGGTTGCAACCTGCGGGTTTGTGGTCGCTGCATACACATTTCCTGCACCGCCTGAGGCAAGAATGGTCACGCGAGATAAAATGGTGACGACGGTATTTTCTTTTGTGTTTAGCGCGTAAACGCCAAAGCAACAGATACCGGGTGTGCCACGGTTCACATACATACCCAAATGATGTTGGGTAATCAGGTCGATGGCAAAAAAATATTCGCAAATGGTAATGTTTGGGTGGCTTGAAACGGCTTGAATCAGGGCGCGTTCAATTTCAAAACCGGTTGCATCGCGGTTGTGCAAGATTCTGTTTTCTGAGTGCCCCCCTTCTTTTCCCAACATCAAAGTTCCATCTTGATTCCTGTCGAAATTTGCACCCCAATCCATTAATTCCTGAATGCGAATTGGGCCATCTTCGACGACCATGCGCACCACTTTTTCATTGCATAAACCATCTCCTGCGATAAGGGTATCATTGACGTGTTTTTCGAAATTGTCTTTATCCCCAAAAACGCCTGCTATTCCGCCTTGCGC
>JAYSVQ010000434.1:0-3813 GCA_043718485.1 Bacteroidota bacterium | reverse complement strand
AAACGCAAATTATGAATTTCGAACTCAGCGAAGAACATAAAATGATTCAGCAAACCGCACGTGATTTTGCAAAAAATGTGTTGTTGCCGACGGTGATTGAACGCGATGAAACCCAAAAATTTCCTGACGATGAAGTAAAGAAAATGGCCGAACTCGGCTTTTTGGGAATGATGGTTGATCCTAAATATGGAGGCGGTGGAATGGACACCATTTCATATGTGCTTGCAATGGATGAAATTTCTCGTGTAGATGCCTCTGCCTCTGTAATCATGTCGGTAAATAATTCTTTGGTGTGCTGGGGTTTGGAAAGCTTTGCCTCAGAAGCACAAAAAGAAAAATACCTTGTGCGTTTGGCAAAAGGTGAAATCATCGGGGCATTTTGTTTGTCTGAGCCAGAAGCGGGTTCTGATGCAACCTCACAACGCACCACAGCCGAAGATAAAGGCGATTATTATTTGCTTAACGGCACAAAAAACTGGATTACCAACGGTGGACATGCAGGTGCGTATTTGGTCATGGCCCAAACCGACAAAGCAAAAGCGCATAAAGGCATTAACTGTTTGATTGTTGAGCCAACCATGGAAGGATTTTTTGTTGGCCCTAAAGAAAATAAATTGGGCATTCGCTCATCTGATACCCATACCTTACAATTCAATAATGTAAAAGTTCCCAAAGAAAATCGTATTGGAGAAGACGGTTTTGGATTTTCATTTGCAATGAAAACCCTAAATGGAGGCAGAATTGGAATCGCGGCCCAAGCATTAGGTATTGCAACCGGGGCATTTGAGCGGGCCGTAGAGTATAGTAAAGTGAGAAAAGCCTTTGGTACTGAAATCAAAAACCATCAAGCCATTCAGTTTAAATTGGCAGACATGGCTACTGAAATTGAATCTTCGAGACTTTTAGTGTTAAAAGCCGCTTGGGAAAAGGATGAACATCTCGATTATTCCCAAACCGCTGCAATGGCAAAACTATATGCCTCTCGCACTGCTATGTTTTGCGCATCTGAATCGATTCAAATCCATGGTGGAAATGGATATGTAAAAGAATACCACGTTGAGCGAATGCTAAGAGATGCAAAAATCACCGAGATTTATGAGGGAACGAGTGAAGTGCAACGAATGGTAATCAGCAGAAACGTACTGCGATAATTTTACTCCTCCTCTTTTTCTGTTGGCGTTCCACTGCCATAAACAACGGGGGGCCTTCCCCAAATATTTTTGTCGGTTCTGTATAAAGTCTGACAATTGGTGAGCTCTTCACACATTTCAGGATAATTATTGGTTTGATAGTAACAGCCTCCGAGTTTTTGACAATTAATATCAAAAATTTCAAAGCCTGAATCGTAAGCGTTTAGTTGACAAGAATACACCTTTCGGTTTTTCCAGGAGCATAAATTCACCTCTCCATTTCGATACAACTTGATCAATTTATTTTCGGTGAAGGTCATCGTTTGCGCCGGCGTTGATTCTGCAGAATTTGATTTACAAGATTGTCCGCCCAAAAAAAGGCAGAAAAAGCCAAAACAAAATGTGAAAAGGGAAAGGACTTGACTGCGTTTCATGACTGCGAATGTAGCCCACAAAATTGGGGAATGAAAAAGGGCCCAGGCATTCCCTGAGCCCCAAACGGCACCGTTTCTGAAATTGGCTTGGTTAGGTAAGGCTTATCTTTTTCTCAAAATTTTAGGAAGGATAACCAAAAGAATGACTGCTAAAACAGTGCCTATGGTCGCTGCCAGAGGTGAAATTTCTAAGGTTTCGAAGGGGCTTTCACCCTTTATAAGGGTATAGATTATCAGCGAAACCATCAGCATTAAGCCACTGGCATGCACGATGCTTAAATAATCTTTTGAAATTAGCTTGTTCATCATCATTTTGTTTTATTTAGATTAAAATTAGCATGTGAATTTGCCATCTTGCGACAAAATTTTTTCGTTTTTTTAAATAGTTTTAGGGATTTTTGGTTTAAAAGCGAGGTTTTTTAAAAAATCACATGGTAAAGGCCATTGAAATGTAAAAAGCCGGCATTTGCCGGCTTTTTGTTGAAAAAACTACTATCCCAATTTTAATTCTTAATCCACCTTTGGTTGGTGGTTGTACCTTCTTTAGTCTTCAAACAAACGAAATACATTCCGGAGTTTAATTTTTCGGTATTTAATTCAGTTTTGGTTAGGATGTTTTGCCTCAACATTTCCTGACCATTTATAGAATACAAAATTACTTCTCCTTCTATGATGGCTTTTGCATCTACAATGAGTAAATTATTTCCCGGATTGGGATAAAGAGAAAATTGAGGTAAGGAAGTTGTATTTGCGAAACCTATTGAGCCACTAAGGGTAAGAATCGCAGGCCGTGAAACAAAAGTATCCCCAATCGAATTGTAAGTTTCGCAATGGTAGGTTCCTGAATCGGCTTGAACTGTGCTCGCGATTGTAAAGGTAGAATCGGTCTCTCCTGAAATTGGACTTCCATTTTTATACCATTGATAGGTATAAGACGAGTCTGGATTAAAATAAGTATGCGCTACAAAAAGATTTGCAGCTACCCCTGTGGTAAGGGTTTGGCTGGCTGGATGTGATGTATAGGCAAAATCAAGAAAATGGAAATACTCAGGCCCTGCAGTTCCAGTATAGAAAATGGCATCATCTATCAATCCGTTAAAAGAATTCCAGGCGTCAGCCATCGTGTTACCACCTGAATTTAAAATATTCATTCCTCTTGGATTACAAGTTCCTATATATAAAGAATCGAAGCTCGGCACACCAATTAGACTGCCAGCTCTAGAATTTGAAATATAACCATCTAGCCGTAATGTTTGAGTTACAGTGCCTGAAAGCAGGCTAAAGGAAGCCATGTAAATTGCGTGGTGCCATTGGTTGTCGTTAACCAGCCTCGAGTCTCCCATTGGATCCAAATTTCCATCATAAATGTAACCGTTGAGTTGGCCCAAAGAGTCAATCCACATGATGGGTGTAAAATTGGTTGGGAAAGAACCCACACCCGAAATGCCTGCCCACGCTAAACCTGAAGGCGCAGCATTACTATCCGTTTTAAACCAAACGGAAAATCCAATTTGGTAGGTTGTAGGAGTAATAAAGGAACTTGGGACTTTAATATATGAGGTAGTTCCGTTCATATCAGCAGCTGAATTTGCGATTCCTGCAATGTCTGGCGCATAGTTTACCATGGTTGGGGTTCCATGATTTCCAACGCCACTTGAATCCGCACAACTTGAATTAAACATGTAATGGACCTCTTCAATCGGAGTTTGAGCAAAGACATGAGCTAGTGTAAAAAAGCTAAGAAGGAGATAACTGGAAAAGGTTTTCATGGTTGAAAGGATTGTAAATGATTTTTTCATGACAAATGTTTTATTTAAGCCCAAATATTGGCTTGTCTCTCTTTTCATTTTGTGACGTTTTAGGAAATGCCGCTTTGGCTTTACGAAACCCTCATTTGAGTTTATAATGTTTTAAAACTCTTTTTCGGGGCTTTGTTACCTTTACAGAGACAAATCAAACCTTTGCGCTATTTTTTCTTTTTTCTTTTCATTTTTCAGTTCGAAGGGTCTTTTTCCCAGCACCCCGCTTTTCGAAATTTTGATTATCGAGATGGACTGCCTTCTCGTGAAGTCTATGATTTGTTTGAAGATTCTCGAGGGAATATTTGGATGGGCCACGCACTTGGTCTAAGTCGTTTTGATGGTTATTCCTTTGTAAATTTTAATCACCCCGATCAAATTGGTACATCCATTACCACGATTAGAGAAGATACGCAGGGTCAAATCTGGTGCAGGAACTTTAGTGGCCAG
>JAYSVQ010000433.1:0-12035 GCA_043718485.1 Bacteroidota bacterium | reverse complement strand
GCTGAGGAAAAACCCTCAAATTTGTGAATGTAGGGCCATCAATTGCCACAACATCTGAAAGCATGGCGATATGATTTACGGTTAAGGCATCTGCCGTTGTAAAAGAACCACAGGCGTATAAAACATCGTTGGTCGCATCTTCTTCGAAATCAAAAATTAAATTATCCATTCCTAAACCCACAGCTGACCAAGTGGTTCCATTCCACTTTGCGACGCGGTTTGCGGCGACACCACCTGCCTGAGAAAAAACGCCGCCTACATAAAGTTCTCCTCTGAATACAGCCATCGAAGTTACGTCCAGGTTTAAACCTGATCCTAAAGCAGACCAATTGCTTCCATCAAATTTCGCAACACGGTTTGCAGCAATTCCTGCAATGGTAGTAAATCCCCCTGCGGCGTAAAGCTCATTATTCAAAATGACCATGGAAGAAACGGTTCCGTTCGTTGCTCCGCCAACAGATGACCATGTGGTGCTGTCCCAACGTGCAATATAACTTGTTGAAGCGACGCCACCTGCGGCAGTAAATCCACCTCCTACATATAAATCACCGTTGTAAACATGCATTTCGTACACCCCTGCGGTACCCGCAGTACCGGCACCCAATGTGCGCCAGGTGGCTCCATCCCATCGTGAAATATAATTGCATGGCAAGCCATCGGCTTGATCAAATATTCCGGCAGCGTAAATATCATTTTTGTACTTCACAATTGTTTTCACACTTGTAGAAAAAGAATGCAATCCGGTTTTAAAAAATCCTTGTCCTATGGGCTCCCAATTTGTACCGTTATATCTGGCAATACAGGGGGATGCTGTAACTGTATCCAATGTAAGGAACTCTCCACCCGCGTAGAGCATTCCATCAATGAAACTAAGGGTAACGATTTGGTTGTCTGCACCTGCACCTACGGGTGCAAACTGGGTACCATTCCAGGTTGCAAAATTTGAAGCCAAATTACCGCCGGCCTGTGTGAAATTGCCGCCTAAATACAACAAGCTATTGACAGAATCATGGGCTAATGCATTCACAATTGAGCCATTTGTACCCGAACCGAGGGGATGCCAATATTGACCCCAAACCAAATGAAAACAAACAAGAGGAAGGAAGAGAATACACTTTTTCATTTTATGGAATAGAATAACGATTTAAGAAATCTTACCAAAAATATCCTCATTCCATTAAAATTCAAAAAAGGATGGGTAGGAATTGTGGGTGAATATCAGCAAAATGAAATAAAAAAAGAGGCCCTTGCTCCTTCTAATCAGCAACAGTGTTGCAAAACCTTTGTATATTCATTGAAGTTGAAGTAAAAAACAGGATTGGCAACCTATAAATAAAATATTTCGTATTTTTGGGCAAATTGAAAAAGGCATCTTCAATATTACTTCTTTTCGTTTTTCTGTTCGCGAATTCAGGAATTGCGATATCCGTTCATTATTGTGAGAACGAAATAGAATCCATAAACCTATTTTCAGGTGAGGAACCAACCTGCGTTTGTCATGATTCTGACATTCAATTTCATGCTTGTAACAACAAAGTTACCCTTTGCAAGGCAAATGATGACTTGGCTCAAACCCAAAATTTAAAAGTTGAAATCAGGGTTCAGAAAATCATTTTTCAAAACCCTAATCATTCTTTGCAAGAGACAATGGCGCCTAAATACCTTAACCCATTCTCTCAAAAAGTAAAATCCCCACATTGGGCATCTTGCCCGATTTATGTATTGGGGCAAGTATTTTTAATTTGAACTTCTTGTTTCAAACCCCTATTGGGTTTCTTCCTGTTTTTTAAGGGAAAGACCCAATAAAAAAATGTGCCTCAAGGTGACGTTTTTAACTTTCAATTCACCCGGGTTTTCATTCTTCTTTCCTTTCTCTAATGGCATTCCTATTTCGAAAATGAAAAATTGCGTCCTTCTATTTTTGGGATTTCCCTTTTTGCTCAGTATGCCCTCTGCCTCTGCTCAAACCCTCTTGAGTGAGGGAGAAGCCATTCTTTCTGCACAAAAAAATAGTCCTTTTCTAAAAGCAGCAGACCTTGAAATAAAAAAGCAAAAACAATTACAAGGTCAGAGTTTCAATCTTAGAAACCCGGATATAACCATTGAGAGCCCTTCTGCTACCTACATGACGGTGGGCGTTTTGCAATCATTTGAATTTCCATCTGTTTATGTAAAACAAGGCCGTCTCGCAAAAGAAAACACAATGCTTGCAGTGAAAGGATTGGAAATTTCGGAGGCTGAATTAAAGAAAAACATCCAATCCGTTTATCTGAATTGGCAATACATCGTTGAAAAGCTGTCATTGCTAAAGACTCAGGATAGTCTCTATCAAAAAATTTCAGAAGCCGCAGCAAAGCAATTTGAAAATGGACAGATAGACATTTTACAAAAATATTTCTCAGAAAGTCAATACGGCGAAATCCATACTCAATTCATTCAATTGCAACATGATGCACAAGTCAGCTTGCAACAAATCCAAATGTACACGGGAAAAACCGAGGCACTTATACCCTACCCGATTACAAAAAGAAAATCTGCAGAATTTTTGGAAACCGAAATTTCCTCTGCCGGGAATTTTCCCCTTGTTGCTTATGCCCGACAAAAAATTGCGGTATCTACCCAAAGCTGGCAATTAGAAAAACACAAAATTATTCCGGGATTTTCATTTGGTTATTTAAATCAAGGCCCAAAAACGACTGAATTCCCGCTACGCCTTCGTGGCGGTATTAATATTCCCCTTTGGTTTTGGCAATACCGCGCGGGAATAAAAGCAGCAAAAACAGAATTAAGAGTGGTTGAACAAAACGCGATTGCACAGGAGCAAGGCATAATTTTAAAGCTACAAGAGACACAATCAGATTTAAATAAATATTCCAGTACACTTAATTATTATGAAAAGGAAGGTCTGCAGCGGGCAGAAAATTTAATTTCTACTGCCGCTCGAATGTACATTGCCGGAGAATTGGACTATGTTGCCTACTTGCGAACCCTAAGCGATGGCTATACAATTCGTTTTCGGCATTTGGAAACCCTTTTCCAATTCAATCATTCTCTCATTACCCTTCAATATCTATACGGACAATAATGAAAAAAATAACGCTTGCCGTGGCCTCCGTGCTCCTTGTGCTAAATCTTGCCTACGCACATGAAGACCACGATCATGGAAAACAAAAAACTGAACCCTCTGTGCAAAATTATTTTTCGACGGAGGCGAGTTCTGAAAAATATGAAGTGCTGTTAAAGTACGCACCTATTGCGGTTGGCGAACATGCCCACTTTAGTCTATTTGTGAGCGAGTTTACGAGCAATCGGGCTTTGGATTCAATTGAAATAAGGTTGGCTACCCAGGAAGATGAAAATATAAAATTTGAAATGAGAAAAATTGGGCCCGGCATTTATGAAGTAGAAACGCAATTTCCGGAAAAGAAAAAATATTCAATTGCAGTCCACATTTCCGGCCCCCTGGGTGCGGATTTAATTTTGCTGACAGATATTGAGCCGGGAAAAGAATTGCCGGTTCAGGAAGTAAAAGAAAACCTCGGTTCTACTGGTTCCTGGAAAACTTACCTTTTGATTGGCCTTGCCTTACTTTTTGGTTTGGGGGTTGGTTTTTTCATTCAAAAAAGGATTCCGGCACAAGGAAAAGCCGGATTTCTATTCCTTTTATTTTCATCAAGTCTCTTTTTCCCTTATCAAAGTAGTGCACATGAAGACCATGGAGAAAGCATTAAAAAACAAGCCGAAAACTATTCAAGTGAATTACATGTTCCCAAAGAAACCCAATTTCTATTTAATGTAATCACCCAAAAAGTTGCTATTGGGGAATTTACAGAAAGCACAAAACTTTTCGGTACTATTATTCCGAGCAGTAACGGACAAGCGCTGGTGAGTACCCCTCAATCCGGACAAATCACATCTTTAAAAGTAAGCGTAGGCGAAAAAGTGATTGCAGGGCAAACGCTTGCCGTGATTGAACAAAATGTAGATGCCGGTACTCAGGTCGCATTAATGACTGAAGAGAACAATTTAAACGCAGAATTTACGGTTGCAAAAAAAGAAGTGGAGCGTCTTCGCAGTATTTCAGATATCGCCGCAAAAAAAGACCTGAATGAAGCAGAAGCGCGTTTTCAAAAAGCAGAAGCCAATTTAACTTTATTCAAAAACAAATCGGGAAAAACGATTACGCTGCGTGCACCTATCGCCGGAATCCTTTCTTCGTTTAATTTAACGATTGGCTCAACTGTAAATGCCGGCCAAAATCTTTTCACCATTACCAATCTCGCTCAATTGTATGCAGAAGCTCAAGTTTTTGACCGTGATGCCCATAAAGTAAACAAACAAGCCAGTTTTACCATTGATTGCAGCAACGACAATCACAAAACAAGTGAAGTAAAATTGATTTCACTTGCCCAGGAAATAAATGCAACCAATCAATCGCAACGCGTATTATTTGAATTGAAAAATCCTGATGAGGATTTTAAGATTGGAGAATTTGTGAATATTCGGGTTTTTGGAAATGAACATTCCCAAAAAATTGCGCTGCCTAATTCTGCCCTGTCAGAAATCAATGGAAAGCCGGTTGTGTTTATAAAAAAAGCTTCCGAAGAATATGCAATTACCTACGTTCAATTAGGCGAAAACAATGGAACGCACACCAGCATATTAAAAGGGGTAGTTGAAGGCGACAGAGTGGTTACCCAAGCCAGCTACCAACTCAAAATGATATATCTAAATCGAGAATAATTAAAATTGTATGAAATACTTTCAACGACTTAAAAATGTAAGCCTAAGCTGCTTTATTGTTATTTTAATAAACAGTTGCGGGCAAGGCACAAAATCGCCGGAAGCTGAGAAGCATTCCCATGAACATGAGTCAGGCGGGCCACATGCCCACGAATTTTCTTGCCCCATGCATCCTGACCAGGAAGGCCACGAAGGGGAAAAATGCCCCAAATGCGGAATGGCCTTTGTGGGAAAAGGGGCAAGCGGGAAACCCGGAAATTTTGAAATGGCACTTACTACCGTACCGGCTCAAATTGAATCCGGAAAAAAAGTAATGTTATCATTAACGCCTAAAAACAAAGACAATCCGGCGGCAGCTGTTCCCCTGGATGCTGTACATGAAAAGAAAATTCATTTGATTATTGTAAGCAATGACCTATCCAAGTTCATTCATATTCATCCCGAATATCAAGCTTCCGGAAATTATACGATTGAAGAAACCTTCCCTGTTGGCGGAGAGTATATTGCATATGCAGATTATAAACCCACCGGAAGTTCTCCTCAATTGGAAAAAATAAACTTTTCGGTTTTGGGAAAGTCAGCCGAAACTAAAATTTTTAAGGAAACCATTTTGACTTCATCTCATGGCGACTTTACCCTAAAATTACATTCTGAAGGCAGCAAATTATTGACTGGACGATCAAACCCTATCAGCGGAAAACTCATTGAAAAAGGAAAAGCCATAGATGCTAATTCAGTCGATAATTATTTGGGGGCAAAAGCCCATATGATAATTATTGGAGTAGAGGAAAAAAACTATGTACATGTTCATCCAACCGTAGAAAACGGAAATTTTGAATTTCACGCCACCTTTGACAAACCCGGATTATATCGTGCCTGGGTTCAATTTATGGTCAAAGGAAGGGTATATACCACCAATTTTGTAATTGAAGTATTTCAAGGGGAAAAAAGCGATCTCAAAACTGAGCACGGCCACAACCACGAAAAAAATTCAGGACATACACACTAGCCATTAGAATAAAAACAAGGTGCTGAATCAACTCATTCAATTTTCTTTACGTAATCGACTTTTTGTGGTGGCGACGGCTGCACTTTTATTTGTATATGGTGTTTTCACCATTGTGAATTTACCTGTGGATGTGTTGCCGGATTTAAATAGGCCACGGGTTTCTATATTTTTAGAAGCCAACGGAATGGCGCCTGAAGAAATCGAAACCCAAATTGCACTACCCATAGAGACTGCATTGAATGGTGCGCCGGGAGTGGAAACCGTAAGGAGCAGTTCAGCCATTGGCATAGGAATGGTCTTTGTAGAATTTGATTGGGATACAGATATATACAGAGCGCGGCAATTGGTTTCTGAGCGTTTGCAAACCGTACAATTGCCTCAAGGAATTACGCCTGTGATGGGCCCCATCAGTTCCGTCATGGGCCAAATCATGTTAATTGGCATTTCATCTGACAACACCACAGCCTCAGAATTGCGTACCCTTGCAGACTTTACCATTCGGCGCCGATTGATGGGTATTAAAGGAATTTCTCAGGTGATTTCCATCGGCGGGGATCGCTTACAATATCACGTTTTGATTTCTTCAGCAAAGTTGAAACAGTTTAATCTTTCAATTGATGATGTTGACCATGCCTTGCAGCAAACCAATCAGAATAGTACAGGTGGCTTTTTTAATCAGTATGGTTCAGAAGTGCTCATTCGAAATATTGGAAGGGCAAATAATTTAAACGATTTACAAAATACCGTTGTTTCGAACCGGGAAGGTTTACCGGTATTGTTATCTCAAATTGCGGAAGTAAAATTTGGCGTTGCACAAAAAAGAGGAGATGCCAGTATCAATGGAAAAAGGGCCGTGATTCTTACTGTTGAAAAGCAACCTGCTTATAGTACAATTTCCCTAACCGATCAGGTTGAAAAAGCCTTAGCCGAAATTCAAACGTCTTTACCACCCGATGTAAAACTTAATTCTAAAATTTTTCAACAAAAGAATTTTATTGTTTCGGCATTACGAAATGTGGAGGAAGCCTTGCGGGATGGATTTATCATGGTGGTTATTATTTTATTTTTATTTTTACTCAACTATAGAACCACCCTCATTACCCTTACTGCCATTCCGCTTTCTATTGTAATTACAGCCATCATTTTTAAGATATTTGGCTTTAGCATCAACACACTTACCCTTGGTGGATTGGCTATTGCCATCGGGGAATTAGTTGATGACGCTATTGTTGACGTAGAAAATGTATTTCGGAGGCTGAATGAAAACCAACAATCTGAAAATCCGAAACCGGTTCTGCGTGTGGTGTATGAAGCCAGTCGGGAAATTAGAAATTCAATTGTATATGCAACACTCATCGTGGTGCTTGTATTCATTCCGCTATTTTATATGGAAGGGATGGAGGGCAGAATATTTGCGCCCCTTGGCATAGCCTACATTACATCCATTGTGGCTTCCTTGTTGGTTTCCCTAACCCTCACCCCTGCTTTATGCTCCTATTTACTTAAAGGAAAAACGAAGGATAAAGAGAAAGAAAGTGGAATGGTGCGCTTTCTAAAAAAGCAAGACACAAAATTATTGCATTGGGGATTGGCTCGACCGAAATCAATACTCTCGTTTTCGGGTTTTCTTATTGTAACGGCAATTTGCATTGTGCCATTTTTCGGAACCGAGTTTTTACCCCCCTTCAATGAGGGTTC
Organism: Bacteroidota bacterium; assembly: GCA_043718485.1. GTDB lineage: Bacteria > Bacteroidota > Bacteroidia > J057 > JADKCL01 > JAYSVQ01. The sequence goes on along the minus strand of JAYSVQ010000433.1, from coordinate 4,585 downwards.
CTTTACCTTAAATTTATCTACCCCTGCAGGAACTTCAATCGAAGAAAGCAACAAAATCGGAACTATGGCAGAGGGTTTGATGCTCAAAATACCTGAAGTTGAATTTGTAAGCCGTCGTACAGGAAGGGCAGAATTGGATGAACACGTTGAACCTGTTTCTAATTCTGAAATTGATGTTGAATTAAAAAAGGAAATCACCCGAAGCCGTAATGAAATTATTGCAGACATTAGAAAACAACTTGATGTATTAAAAGGCGTTACGGTAAATGTGGGTCAACCCATTTCACATAGGTTAGACCATTTACTTTCGGGCGTTCGCGCCCAGGTTGCGATCAAAGTTTTTGGCAATGACCTAAGCGATTTAAGATTACATGCGAATCAAATCACGCAAAAACTGGGTGATATACCGGGTGTTGTCGATATCCAAATTGAGAAACAGGTGTTGGTGCCCCAACTGTTGATTACCATAGATCGTGAAGCTTTGCAACGGTATGGCCTTCAGGCCGGAAAAGTCGCAAAGGATTTGGAGATTTTTTACAACGGAAAAGTAACGGGTCAAATATTAGATGGGAATAAATCCTTTGATATTCTGCTTCGCACAACAGACGAAGAACGCACCAATCTTCAAGCGATTCGCAATACCCTAATCGATGCCCCAAACGGGAATCTAATTCCCCTTCAACAAATTGCACGAATCGAAAATACAACCGGAATCAACTCGATTACGCATGAAAATACCCTTCGAAAAATTACCGTGAGTTGTAATGTGCAAGGCAAAGATTTGGGCACAACGGTTTCTCAAATTCAAAAAGAAATAAATGAAAGTGTAAGCCTGCCTCAAGGTTATTTCATAGAATACGGGGGACAATTTGAGAGTCAAAAATCTGCCTCAAGGCTTATCTTATTGTTAAGCCTCTTTTCCTTCACCGGAATTTTTGTCGTTTTGTATTCACATTTTAAATCGACGCGAATTGCGCTGCAAATCATGCTGAATATTCCCTTGGCACTTATCGGAAGTGTAATCGCCGTTTGGCTTACCGGAGGCACCTTTTCCATTGCGACGCTCGTTGGATTTATTACGCTAACCGGCATCGCATCCCGAAACGGAATCATGATGATTTCACACTACCTGCATTTAATGGAGCATGAAGGGGAAAGTTTTGGCAAACAAATGATTATTCGCGGTTCTCTTGAGCGGTTGGTTCCTGTTTTGATGACGGCGCTAGTGGCTGCATTAGCTTTAATTCCCCTCACCCTCGATTCTCAAGCCTCAGGCAAGGAAATTCTTTATCCGGTTGCAACGGTGATTCTGGGCGGACTTATCAGCAGCACCCTGCTGGATATGATTGTTACGCCTGTTGTATTTTATCTTTTTGGTGAGAAAGCCGTAGCTCAATATTTCGCAAAAAAAAAAAACGGAGATTTGAATGAGGGAATAAATGCACACTCATAAATGCCATTTTCGTTTAAAATTCAAGCCTTTTAATGATTTCTTACCAAATGTAAAAGATTGAATTCTTAAAAAAAAAGCTATCTTTGTTCAGCTCGTGAAAAAAGCCATTTCTTTAATACTCCTGATACTATTTGTACTCACTAATACTGGGGTGGCAATAAATGTACATTATTGTGGAGGAAAACTAAGTTCAATTAAAATCTTTGCATCAATTAAGCACCCTTGTAAATGCAAAAAGAAAAAAATGAAACCGGGATGTTGTCAAGACAAAACGACCATTTTATCTGCAAACGAAGATTTAACAAAAATTAATTCCAGGGTAATACAGCCTTCATACAAGATTGTTAAAATAATATTTGACTCCATTTCCATTCATCCTAAATCTTTTGTTTTTGAGAGAATCAAATTTGGTTTTTACCATCCACCTCCTTTCAAAATCAAATGTTCATTTCAGGTTTTGTATCGAATTTTTTTAATTTAATTTAATCTGACTTTTGCCGTCATTATTGACGGACATTTGTGTTTAACAAAATTGAACACATTCTCTTTTCAAATTCTATTTTATAAAAAATTTACTTATGAAAACATTCGCTACATTTTCTTTCGCTTTGTTATTTGTTTTTACAATTTCATCTGCCCAAACTACTGCAATGCAAATTAATGGCTTGGATTGCAATGGAAACGCCCATGATTTATTTTCAGAATTAGATGCCGGAAAGGCTGTAATTCTCCATTTCTTTATGCCTAGTTGCGGTTCATGCCCGCCACCCGCTCAAAAAATTCAAGCAATGGCAAATAACATCATGAACACCTATCCTGGAATGATAACCGCCTATGCGATGCCTTATCAAAACTCGACTACTTGTTCATACACCTCCACATGGTGCTCTACAAACAACCTTTCGCTTTATATGCCCTACGATAGCGGGGCGACCCAAGTTGCTTATTATGGCGGCTTTGGAATGCCCACCGTAGTGTTGTTAGGAGGAACGGATCATAGGGTTATGTATTCCTCACTCAATTTTGTAACCAGCGATACCACAGAAATGAGGGATTCTATTTTAGCGCTATTTGGACCCCTAACAAGTGGTCAACGCCTTAAAAATGAAGAAAGTGCGTTCAACATTTATCCAAACCCATCAAATGAAAATGTTTCTATGCAAATAGACATTAAAAGAGGGGGTAACGTTAAAATAGAAATTCTAAATCTTTCTGGAGAAATCGTAGAATTCGATGAAAGCCGGATTGCATCTGGATTGTATTTAAAAGAATTTAATACTTCTTTTCTACCTAGTGGAATTTATTTAGCACGGGTTTCAACTAATGGGAATTTTTTAACCAAAAAATTCAGCATTATTCATTAATATACATTTACGTACAAGCAATTAAGATTGGGTGGCTACAGAACATTCTGTGGCTACCCAATTTTTAAACCCTTTACCTTTATCAAAATGCAAACGTTTCGCATATATTTAATTTTTATTTTCCTCCATTTCTCGCAGGAAATACTAGCACAAAACCCTTTATTTATTCCTGATTCCTTAATCGGCCCCATATTTAATTTAAATGTTCAAAATGGAACACAGGTTTTTTATGGTTCAACGTCAACCCCTACATTTGGAATTAATGGCCCATCTATGTGCCCTACTTTAATTGCAAACAAGGGAGATAGCATCACTTTAAATGTTACAAATAATTTAGCCGTTACCACCACAATGCATTGGCATGGTTTCCATGTTTCTGCAATGAATGATGGCGGACCCCACCAAGTTATTTCTTCTGGTAATACATGGAGTCCATCTTTCAAGGTTAGAAATAACGCAGCTACATTTTGGTATCACCCACATGGGGAAGGGCAAACTGAACAACAAATTTCAAAAGGTTTAGCTGGTCTATTTATCATAAGAGATTCATCTGAAGTTGCCCTTAACCTTCCGAGAACCTATGGAGTCGATGATTTCCCACTCATTGTACAAACAAAATCATTTGATGTATTACAGCAAATCGCAATTGCAACTAATATGGATACCGCTGTATTCATAAATGGAACGGTTGACCCGGTAATAACTATCCCTGCGCAGGTTGTAAGATTCAGGCTTTTAGATGCAAGTAGTTTGCGGTCCTTTAATTTTGGTTTTAGTAACAATCAGGTTTTTTCTCAAATAGCATCTGACGGTGGTCTTTTTGATTCCGTTTATACGACAAACCGAATCTTGTTGAGCACCGGAGAAAGGGCAGAAATTTTAATTGATTTTTCTGGGATGATGGGTCAAACCGTTTATCTAAGGAATTATGGCACTGAAATTCCAAATGGAATTTATGGCGCTGATTCGGTGGGATTTGGAAATGATACCTTGCTCGATTACCATACTAATTTCTTAAATGGCGCTGATTTTAACCTTTTAAAAATCGTTGTGGGCACACCTACCACAGGTGCTATTTCTTCGATCCCCAGTTCTTTAGTACCTAATAACCCTTACAATCCTGTCAACGCAAGTACATTCAGAACCATTGAAATGGACACTATTCGATTATTACCTATTGATCCTCCAAATCGATCTGCTGGGCCCTTTGCTCTAAATAATAAGATTTTTAATATCGATAGCATCAACCAAGTAGTTCATATTAATACAACTGAAATATGGACCCTAGTAAATAAAACCCTTATTGCTCATCCTTTTCATATTCATGACGTTCAATTTAATATAATTGAACGAAGCGGACAAACACCTCCAATTAGAGATAAAGGATGGAAAGATGTGGTTTTGGTTTTGCCAAATGACAGTGTAAAATTTATCACGAAATTTGAAACCTTTTCAGATTATTCTACTCCCTACATGTATCATTGTCATTTATTACATCATGAAGACGATGGAATGATGGGAAGTTTTTTGGTAATAGATTCAACTCAAACTGAGAGGCAAAATTATATCAATAACACCAATGAATTATTGGTTTATCCAAATCCAGTTTCTGATGAGGTAAAAATTCAATTAGTGGAAAGTGGGTGGGATTCTCATTTAAGAATTCTTTCCATTCTGGGGGCAATTTTATTTGAAGCTGAAATTCCAAACCCTGGTTTTCATTCACTCGATATTTCATTCCTTCACCCCGGCGTTTATTTCGTGGAGG
>JAYSVQ010000432.1:0-3830 GCA_043718485.1 Bacteroidota bacterium | reverse complement strand
AGGTTTTAGAGGAAGGCATTGTAAATATTCTAACCAAGAATTGTAATAAAGAGGAAATTTTAAACGCATGCAAAGCGGCGGCGCGCGGAGAAAAGTTTTTTTGCAGTAAGGTGTTAGATATTATAGTTGAACGTTCCCTTCCAAAACGCGAAGATGAATGTGAACCCACAGGCCTCTCCCAACGTGAAGTTGAAATCGTTACCCTGGTGGCCAAGGGTTATTCGACAAAAGCGCTGGCCGAAAAATTGAAATTGAGCACCCACACCGTGTACACGCATAGAAAGAACATCATGAAAAAACTGGGACTGAAATCAGGTTCTGAAATGATTCTTTTTGCCTTCGATAAAGGGATTGTCAAAGACAAAAGTAAAGTCCTTAATTAATACCTATTGTTAGGTATCAGTACCTATGATTAGGGTATAAATTTTCTTGTTTTAGGTATTGTTTAGCTGTATTTGCCCCTATATTTTTGCTTTTCTTTTAGAATTAGTCTAAATAAATGAAGCGAAAAATGAAATCATCCCTAATTGCGATTTCCCTAGCAGTTTTATGCCTTTTTACTGCTGAATCCTGCAAAAAAGACAAAGGGTATGCAGTTCCCGAATCCTACGCATTCGAAAATGTAAATTATTCGGGTCAAACCCAACGCCTCGATATGTTGGCTGAATTGGCTACCTATCTTAAATCGGGCTCAACCGGAGCAGTATTGAATGTTTCAACCATGAAGGAAATGTTTGCCAATCAGAATAGCCCTTTTGCGGGAACATATACAAAAAATATAAAGGATAAAACCTATCCTGCAGATTCAACCCTTATTTTTTCTTGGTTCGATAGCCTAGCATTAGCAAGTTCATCTCTCGTACCAGCTCAAAATGGAACCGCAGGCGTGCTTAGCTCGTCCGCAGATTCAAGTAAAAAATACTTATTCAGTTCAACCGGATTTGAATATGCACAGATTTTGGAGAAAGGAATCATGGGCGCCTGTTTTTATTATCAGGCCACTTCGGTTTATTTAGCTGAGGATAAAATAGGAGCATTGGTTGATAATGAAACCATTATCGCAGGCGAAGGAACCGCAATGGAACATCATTGGGATGAGGCTTTTGGCTATTTTGGTGTACCTATTGACTTTCCCGCAAACAAAACCGGAATTCGGTTTTTTGGAAAATATTGTGATAATCGAAACCCAATTTTGAACAGTAGTCAGGTGTTGATGGATGCATTCATTCTGGGAAGAGCCGCTATTTCAAATGACGACCATGAAGTAAAATACGCCCAGATTCCCATCCTCAAAAGTGAATGGGAAAAATTAATCGCGGCTACTGCTATTCATTACCTCAATGAAGCAAAAGCAAATTTTGGAGACGATGCCCTCCGCAATCATGCCTTATCAGAGGCATGGGCGTTTATTTTCAGCTTAAAGTACAATGCCGAAAAGTCAATGAGCCAAAGCCAAATCGATGCATGGCTTGCAAGTTTTGGTACTAATTTTTATTCAATTACCCTCAGCCAAATAGACAGTGTAAGGGATGCCATCGCAACTGCAATGGCAATGGAAAGTATTAAAAGTCAATTATAAATGGGATGCCAGAATTGTTCATGTCGTAAAGGATTCTTTCATCGAAATTTTCTTTGGATATTCTTATTCTTTCTCACCCTTGCAGGAATATTTTCTTGCAAAAAAGATAACCAAAAAAAGGAATATGACCGTGAAAAGCTGGTAAACGATGTGTATTCGCATTGCATTTTGCCTTCCTATCAAAATTTTAGTGCGATCGTCCAAAGCTTGAAAAATGCAGCAGATAGTTTGAATGCACAGCCCAATTCCCAAAATTTAATTAACACACGCCAAGCCTTTATTTCTTCATGGTTGACTTGGCAGCGTTGTTCCCCCTTTGAATTTGGACCGGCAGAAACCATCTCCCTACGTTCAGCTCTAAATACTTATCCTACCGACACCACAAAAATCCATGACAATATTTTAACAGGTATTTGGGATTTTAATCAAGCTGCTCAATTGGCCGCAAAAGGATTTCCCGCCCTTGATTTCTTACTCTTTGGTTTAGATAGTAACCAAATCCTGAGTCGCATTCAGACAGAACAGAATATGCGATTGTATATTCAAGATTTAGCAAATGAAATAAATACAAAAACTCAGTTTGTGTTGAATGAGTGGGTGAATACCTATGCAGCTACCTTTCTTCAGAGTAAAGGCACAGACGTTGGCAGTTCAACCGGAATGTTGGTCAATCAATACAATTTTGAAATTGACCTAATGAAAAATGGCCAAGTCGGCATACCCCTCGGTAAAAAATCCTTGGGAACCCCCTTACCGCAGAAATGTGAAGGCTATTACTGCGGAATTTCAATTGAATTACTATTGGCCCATGTGCAGGCATTACAGAGAGTTTTTCTTTCTCAAAACCTATCAGGTGCCCAAGGCTACGGGTTCTTTGATATTTTAAATGAGCTTGAAACCAAGGTCGCAGATGGCCGCCTTGCTGCTGATGCCATTCAACAGAAATTTGAAGAATTGAAAACTTCAGTTTCCAATATTCCTCCGCCCTTATCCATCGCAGTAGTTTCTAATCCGACGCAGGTGAATCAAACTTACGATATCATCCAGCAACTTTTAATCTGGTCAAAATCAGATATGCCCTCTGCGATGGGCATATTAATCACTTACCAAGATGCCGATGGCGATTAATACACATGAAAAATTGGATTAAAGAATCAAAGTCAATTCTCTTTCGGCCTGTACCATCCGAATCGCTTGCGCTGTTTAGAATGCTCTTCGGTGCGCTCATGCTTTTTTCTGTGATTCGATTTTGGCTCAAAGGTTGGATTTATGATTTATACATTCAACCCAAGTTTTTCTTTTCCTGGTTTGGATTGGATTTTATAAAACCTTTTCCCGCGGATGGAATGTACATCGTTTTTTTGTTGATGGGAATTTCAGCAGGCCTTGTCGTGTTAGGTTGGTTTTACCGATTCGCCATTATTTCCTTTTTCCTTTTGTTCACCTATGTTGAGTTAATCGACAAAACCAATTACCTCAATCATTATTATTTTATCTCAATTGTTGCCTTTCTTTTAATTTGGCTACCGGCTGCCGATTCCTTTTCTCTCGATGCTTATTTTAATCCTTCCAAATGGCGAAGAGAAGTACCTGCCTGGACGGTAAATCTCTTGCGTTTGCAGGTCGCTTTTGTTTACTTTTTTGCCGGGGTCGCAAAAATAAATTACGATTGGCTAATGGAAGCCCAACCCCTCATGACATGGTTACCTGCGCGCTCACATTATCCAATAATTGGTTTTTTGTTCAATGAATCCGCGACCGCTTACTTCTTTTCTTGGTTTGGCGCATTTTATGATTTGACCATCCCTTTCTTTTTACTTTTCTCACGAACCAGACCCTTCGCCTATTTTGCTGTGCTGGCTTTTCACCTAATGACCGGACTTTTATTTAATATCGGTGTATTCCCCTTGGTCATGATTTCCTTAAGTTTAATTTTCTTTACAGGCGAATCCCATAGAAAGTGGCTTCATTTTATTTTTCCTACACCGAGTTCCTTACAAGTTGAATCCAATAGAAAGAACAATTCCAAATTTGTAATGGGAATGTTGGGCTTTCACCTATTGATTCAACTTATTTTACCCATGCGATATTTAGCCTATCCCGGAAATATTTTTTGGACTGAAGAGGGCTATCGTTTCTCATGGCGCGTAATGCTGATGGAAAAATCAGGCCTGGCTATTTTTCATGTATGCGACGCTAAATCCGGAAAGGAAGGCGAGTTAAGTCCATCCGATTATTTAACCCCGTACCA
>JAYSVQ010000431.1:0-3838 GCA_043718485.1 Bacteroidota bacterium | reverse complement strand
TCCCAAATCCAGGCCAGGCTTCTGCAAAGGCGCGCATATATTTCAGGTTCCGTACAGAGAGGCCACGCATTTCCGGAAACTCTGACAAGAGTTCCTGCGAAAGTTTGTCAATTACCTTGCTGCCCCAGCCCTCCTTTTGCTGTTGCTGTAAAATAGTGTGCCCAATCTCCCAGTAAAGCTGGAACAGTTCTTTGTTAAGGCTGATCGTTGCTCTCAACCTTGCATTCCTGATTTTCTCTTTCAGGCTGAGGATAATATGCTGATAGTTGCCGGGAATGAGCATTCTATTAAACTACTTGAAGTTGAACAACATTTATTTGTGCAGCAGTCCGTTGCACAATTGGAATACAGTCAGAATCAATGGCGTGTAATTTTGCAGCGAGGTGCTGCAAAATTGAAGAAATCAGAAAGTTGCGGCTATGCATGGCTAGGCTTTTTGTAGAGGTGTAGTCTCTTCTATTTGAATCTTAGCCAGATTTTCCAGAATCCGTTTATTCAGTTCCGCTTCCTCAGCTATCTGGCTTAGCAGTTCTGCTTTCAGGCTGGAAAACCGTTCCACAAAATTGAAATCATCTTCTTCATCTGCCAAACCCACGAATCTACCGGGAGTAACTACATAATTGAGTGTGGCAACTTCCTCAATGCTTACGCTTTTGCAAAAACCCTGTACATCCTCATAATCATCATCGCTGGACTTTTCACTTTTCACTTTTAGTTTTTCACTATTCCTCCAGTTATGATAAGTGCTTGCAACTTTTGAAATATCCTTGTCAGTGAATTCAAGATTTTTACGACTCCTTAAAAAGCCAAGATTACGGGCATCAATGAAAAGTATTTCGCGTTTTCTCTTTTGTTTGTTGCGGCTCAGAAACCATAGACAAGCCGGTATCTGGGTATTCAGGAAAAGTTTTGCAGGAAGATTTACGATGCAATCAATCAGATCATTTTCAATCAATGCTTTTCGTATTTCACCTTCATTGCTGGTTTTTGTGGTTAGGGAACCCTTTGCCAGTACAAAACCTGCCTGCCCATTGGGAGCGGTGTGGTAAAGGAAATGTTGTATCCAAGCGTAGTTGGCATTCCCAGCAGGTGGCACACCGTAAACCCATCGGGCATCTTTCTGCAACAATTCACCGCTCCAATCGCTGTCGTTAAAAGGTGGATTGGCAATGATGTAATCTGCTTTCAGGTCTTTGTGTGCATCGTTGAGAAAACTGCCTTCGTTATTCCACTTCACATTACTGCTGTCAATCCCGCGAATGGCAAGATTCATTTTCGCAAGTCGCCAGGTAGTCTGGTTGCTCTCCTGTCCATAAATGGAAATATGATCGGCAGGATTTAATGACAATTGCGCTTTCGCCTTCGGATTACGCTTACGATAGTAATCCTGGTGGTGTTTGATGAATTTCTCGCTTTGAACAAACATCCCACCACTACCACAACAAGGGTCGAATACTCTGCCTTCGTAGGGTTCGAGCATTTCAACCAATAGTTTCACAACAGATCCGGGAGTATAAAATTGTCCGCCTTTCTTTCCTTCTGCCAAAGCGAATTCTCCAAGGAAGTATTCAAACACGCGGCCCAATAAATCTTTGCTTTGCGCTTCTTTGGTGCCCAGGGTAGCAGTGCTTACTAAATCAACCAATCCACCTAAACTGGCTTTGTCCAATTTTTCCTGCGCGAATACTTTCGGCAAAACTCCTTTGAGGGAAGGATTGTCCTTTTCAATGGCATCCATCGCATCGTCAATGTCCTTTCCTATCGTCGGCAGTTTCGCCCGTCCCTGTATGTAGGTCCATCTGGCAGTGGGAGGAACATAAAAAACCTTCTCGGCAGTGTATTCATTCTTGTCTTCAGGGTCCGCGCCTTCGCTTTTCTCCGCTGTGAGTTTCTGAAACAGTTCCTCAAACGCATCAGAAATATATTTGAGAAAGATCAACCCCAGGGCTACGTGCTTATATTCAGCCGCGTCCATGTTTTTGCGCAACTTATCAGCCGCTTTCCATAATTTTTTCTCCAAAGGCTCTTCAACTGCCTCAATCTTTACTTTTTTTGCCATTAGGGGTGTTGGGAATGGGTTGGGTGATATGTGGTCGGCTAATTTAAGTTTTGTGCATGAATTATACCTTAAATGGTTTTGCGTTTTTTGGTCTTTTCTCAAAAAAATGGCAACCTTCCTTTCGTTTGTAAAGACTTAATTATCAAACAAAAAGGTTAATTAATATGAATTGAAACAAATTTTGGAACTTGATTTCAGGAAAAAAGGGATAAAAAACCTTATACAAGATAATTCAAATGGCTTAGAATTAGCCAAGTCCACCAACATTAAGGGCGAATAAGGCGGACAGGTCCTTTGGCTGTAAGTAAAGATGCTTCCGCCTAAACGGACTGAAATATGCTCCCAGAAAATCAAAAAAATCCACCTTTCGGTGGACTTTCTGTGGGAGCACATGGATTCGAACCAAGGACCCTCTGCTTGTAAGGCAGATGCTCTGAACCAGCTGAGCTATGCTCCCAATGGGAGGGCAAAGATAATTCAGTATTGAAATTTCTCAAATTCTCTTTGAAAATAATATGTGATGGCCCAGAAAATGCCATTGGTTTATAATTTAGTGGCCTTTTTATTTTTCAAATAGTGAGGGAACGAAACATTTTAACCTGAATTTCAATCCAAAATCGTTCATAAATAACTTATTATCCCAACTTCACCCTCTTCGAAATCCTATGGAAAGGCCCTTCGAGAAGTTTATAAAAGAGCCAAGCAAATAGTATTTCACCGGCGATGGCGACAAAGAAAAAAAGTATTCTGCGAATGGGGCTCCAAAGCCAGGGCCATGACCTGAAAATGATTTCTCCACTCGAGAAACCATGCGTTAGGTAAAGGGAAAAAGAAATCATTCCCAACAATTTTCCGAGGCGGGTGTTCCAATTCAGGTAGGCGATGGCCAAGGCCGTAAGGCCAACCGCCAATCCTTCTGCAAAGGGTAGTTGCATATAGCCATTCCAGCCGGAGGAAATGGAACCCAACAACACAAAAAGCAGAAATTCGGGCGACTTCAACTTCCCAACTTTAAAAAGGAAGGTTGCAATTCCCACGGCAAACATGGACCCGTAACTCAACACAAATCCCTGAAAAGTAAATGCGAAATCAGCGGCAATCATCGCTGCCAAAACCAGCAGGTTGAGCGAACGATTTGCTTTGATGAAAACCAGAAAAAGCAATCCGATTAAAAGATAATACTGAAATTCAATCGCCAGACTCCAATAAATTTCATTGATCCAAGGTTTGCCGAGCCACTCTGACAAATAAAAAGCGTTCTCAAAAAAGGCTGTCCACGGGAAATTAAATTCAGGTCCTGCATACCAACTGTATTGGGTATAGGCCCAACGTCCGATCAAAAAAAGAAAAATGGAAGCAATAAAAGGCGGTTCAATACGCAGCCATCTTCGTGCTAGGAATTTGGGAAAAAGGGAAAGTTTATACTGGTTAGAAAATAAATACCAAGGAATGACAAAACCCGAAATCACAAAAAACATGCGCACCCCAACCGGACCGTAGGTCGAGATTTCGCGCAGGGCCGGCCATTCCTCTAACCAAAATTTTCCGTCGATCCTGAAATGAGCGGTGTGATAAAAAGCGACTCCCAATGCCGCTATGCCTCGCAAAAGGTCTATGATTGGGAAATGCTGACCGGTTTTGAATTCTTTCAAATCGAAACAATCAATTCGGGAATAATTTTTTCCCGCTCGTGGAAATAATTTTCATAGCGGCCGCTAAATTCCATCCGCTCTTTTACTACATCAAAATAATTGCCATAGTAGGCCAATATCAATTCTG
>JAYSVQ010000044.1:0-8025 GCA_043718485.1 Bacteroidota bacterium | reverse complement strand
GCGGCTGCGAGCACATGCCTGCCCTCTTTCGGCAATTTTTTCAGCCATACAATTGAATTTTTGTAAGAGCAATGCTCGCTCCACATAACCGAAAAAATGCTTAATTCTGTGAAATTGGGTTTACGGCCCAGAATTTCACAAATCTTAGAAAACTCTTCGGGTAGTAGGCCTAGCTTTTTTGCGGTTTCTACATCCATTGTAGGAAGCAGGGTTTTGGAATTCATGCCGCAAATTTAGGGAAATGACCTTAGATACCCTTGCTTGTAAAAGGGATTGGGGAAAGAATGGGGAAAAAGAAAAAACCGATAGCGCCTTGAAAAAAGGCATTTTTATTCATAATCCAGTTCCCAACGTGAGCCCCAAGCATCGCCATCGGTGTGCACATACATCATGTACACCTTTTTTCCGTAGGGATTGTAGCGGTAGGTATGGGTAAACCAAAGGGCGCCTCCACCACTTTTGGCCTCATTCGAAATACATTCTTTTAATTCATTGTACTTGTACTCATTTATAGATTCTTTCTTGCCATTAATAAACTGCGTTTCCCGAATTAATGCGGCTGTAGAATCATAAATAAATTCTTCACGCGACCTGAGCGTGCTGTCTTCAAGATATTGTAATTCAGCCGATGGCAGGGTGTCATCACCCCTATACTCATAATGCGTGAGTGACAGGAATAAATCCTTTTCTGCCCCTTCAGGGTCTTTCTCGATTGATTTTTGGTAGATTTTTCTTCCCTTTTCGTCGTACCCGAGTGTATAGACGCGGGTTACAAAGGGTCTTCCATTTTGCAGGCCCTTCATCAAAATCATATCATTTTTTTCGTTGTAGGTAAATTCATCGGTTCCGGATTGTCCTGTGCTTCTTGTCCAGCTTCTTTTTTTCACCAAGCCCTTTTCATTGTACTCAGTACTTTCTGTTGTTTTTGTGCCCTCTTGATCTACCCGAACCATTTCAATTTTTTGACCCACAGCATTGTACTTCCAAAATATTTTACTTTCCAGGCCTCCTCCACCTAAATAATCATACACCAAAGACTCTGATTCATTGCCTGCCTTATCGTAGGTAATTTCTTTAATTAGGGTGCCTATGGTGTCTGCAGGAGAAATTTTATACTCCCTCATTTTTTTACATTTAGGAGCCGTTGGTCTTTTTGTCATTATTACTTCTGGCTGCACAAGTTGTTTTTCAGGTTCGGCTTGACAAGAAAAAAGAAATGTAAGGAGGAAAGCTAAGACTAAGCTATTGTAGATTTTCATATGGTAAGCTAATTGCAAGTTGGTTGTAATCTATACTTATTTTATTCATCTTCGTAAACCCGATTGTATTCTGCGATTTCATACAATCGATTTATTTTATAACTGTAAAAAGAAAAAACACCTTCACTCGAAACGTAATTCTTTTCGAATCGCAAATAAACACGTTTTCCTTGCCAGGATAAAATACCTTCAAACTGATCTTCTGGTTTACCCGGCCCGAATCGCTTCACGATCAACTTCATTACTTTATCGGTTTCGGCATCATTCAGGGTTTTTAATACAATGGAATGCAATTGATTTTGAAAAAAGAAAAGGCGCAGGGAATGAATAAAAACACCATCAAAATACACAGAATCAGGTTCTGGCCTGTATTTACTCAGTTTTCGGGTTTTTCCGAGTCCTTTTAACTTACCGGGCATGGAATCGGGCGTTGCTTCGAGCAAATAGCCCAAAATTCCTCTTGCATTGTCTAAAGCTTGATTATGCTGAGCATGACCAAAACCAAAAAAAAACAGCAGAAATAGCAGTGAAAAGCTCGTTTTTAACAAAGCAGAATGTCTTTTTTCCTTCACGATATAAATAAGGGATTAAATCTATAAATAAAAAATGGCCTCGTAAACCCATTGATTATCTTTGCCGTCAATTTACGAAGTGTAGGGGGATGAACACAAAAATTGGAGTTAAGGTCATCTTGGGGAATGAGGAAATTTGGGTAGGCAAATCCTATGATTTTGGCTTTCATTCTTATTCTGAGGAAGAAATTATTTCATTTGCAAAAAGAAGCGACCCCTTGTGGCTTCATACCCAACCCGAGGCTGCAAAAAATGGGCCATGGAAAGGGATCATCGCCAGCGGGCCAATGCTTTTTATTGAGTTTCATAAAAGCCATTGGATTCCTATGTTTGGCGCCTCAGTAATTGCCGGAATGGGGATTCACAATTGGAATTATCTTAAACCGCATTTCCCGGACAAAAAAATAAAGGGGATGTTGGAAGTGTTGGAAATTCGAGAAAACGAAAAGGCTACCGCCAGCATAAAATGGGCTTACCGTTTTTTTGATGAGGCAGGGGTTCAAATTCAAAATGCAGATTTTACGGTTCTGCATTCTACAGGTGGATTCACATGGGTATAATAACGAGAACATGAAAATTCTAGTAACAGGTGGCGCAGGATTTATCGGTTCTCATGTTGCCGAGGCCATGCTTGCGGATGGACATGAAGTGCATATCGCAGATGACCTGTCGACCGGAAAACTGGAAAACCTTCCGGCTAAAGCTGCTTTTTTCAAGGTAGATCTTTCCGATACTTTGGCAGTTGAAAAATTAATGCGCGAGGGAAAATACCAACTTATCTCCCACCATGCAGCCCAACTCGACGTGCGAAAATCTGTAGCAGATCCTGTTTTCGACGCTAAAGTTAATATTATTGGCACCCTTAACTTAATTGAACAAGGCTTAAAATATGGCCTTAAAAAAATAATTTTTGCCTCCAGCGGAGGTACAGTGTATGGCGAGCAAATCGAATTTCCTGCAACAGAATCGCATCTCCTAAAACCGGTTTCACCCTATGGGGTAGCCAAACTTTCGGTTGAGCATTACTTGCACTATTATCATGTAATCTTTGGTTTACAATACATTTGTCTGCGCTATGCAAATGTTTATGGGCCAAGACAAAACCCACACGGAGAGGCAGGTGTAGTGGCCATTTTTGCCAATAAAATGTTGGCCCATGAGCAAACTTTTATCAATGGCGATGGATTGCAAACCCGCGATTATGTTTTTGTTGAGGATGTCGTGCGGGCAAACTTACTTTCTATTTCGCACACCAATAGCGAAGCATTTAACATAGGTACGGGCATCGAAACCACCGTAATTCAATTGTATGATTTGATTCAGATAGAATTGGGTGGAGATAAAGAAAAAGTTTTCGCTGCTGCAAAAGAGGGCGAACAAATCAGAAGCGTATTGGACTACGGCAAAATTAAAAAGGCCTTGGGATGGGAGCCTAAACATTCCCTGAAATCGGGAATGAATTTGACATTGGAATGGTTTAAAAAACAAAAAACAACTGCATAAATGTATTTGGTTAGAACTCCTTTTTTTCTTCCTTTTCTTTACCCTTCTGCATTATTTCGAGTTTCAACCTCTAAAAAAGAAATTTTCCTGAGTTTTGATGACGGGCCTACGGCAGACATCACGCCGAAAGTGTTAGCCATTTTAGACGAGTTTAATGCAAAGGCCATATTTTTTTGCATCGGTTCCAAGGCGATGGAGCATCCCGAAATTTTAGAAGAAATAATTTCACGTGGCCATAGGATTGGAAACCATAGTTGGTCACACCCCGATGGGTGGAAAACGAATTGTAATGAATATCTCGCAGACATTAAAATGGCTGCAATGGAACTCGAAAAAATTACGGCAACTAAAAACTTGCCCTTTCGCCCTCCTTATGGCCATATTTCTCAAAAATTAATGCGGCACTTAAAAGTAAACCAACAAGTCGTGATGTGGGATGTAATGCCGGGAGATTTTGACGAAAACAAGTCGGTTGAAAAATGTGCGCGGGTGGGAACTGCCGAATGCCGCCCGGGAAGTATTGTTGTTTTTCATGATTCTGAAAAAGCAGGGGAACGCTTACTTGAAATTTTACCGACTTTTTTGAGAAATCTTCAACAAAAAAATTATTCATTTCCCTTGTTGCCATGAGCCTGATTTGGCTAGGATTTGGTTGCGTTGCTTTTTTATATGCGGGAATAAAATCCATTTACTTACTTTCTGTTTTTTTCGGTAAATCAAGCTATCGTGAGCCTTCTCATTTTCCGCATGTAAGCGTATTGGTGGCCGCAAGAAACGAAGAGGGAAATATTCTTTCCTGCCTCCAATCTTTGGCGCGGTCGCGCTATCCTTTTTCAAAACTTGAAATACTTATCGGCAACGACCGAAGCGAAGATTATACCCAGGAAATCATCACTGAATTTTGCCGAAAGCATCCGGGGTTTTTTGCCTTTGAAATATCAGAGGACCTTTCAAATTTGAAAGGAAAACAAAACGTGCTGGCACAGCTTGCCCAACAGGCCAAAGGGGAATTGCTGTTAGTTACAGATGCCGATATTCAGGTTTCTCCCCTTTGGGTATCTTCTTTGGTGAGTGGCTTGGAGAAAAATCAGGGTATGGTCTGCGGGCCAACTTTAATAAAAGGAGAAACCCTTTTTGCCAACATTCAATCTCTCGATTGGATGATGGGAATGGGAATCATGTTTGCCCACGACAACTTAGGAATACCTATCACCGCTGTTGGGAATAATATGGGATTCACCCAAAAAGCCTATCGCGAAGTGGGTGGATATGAAAGCTTACCTTTTTCCATTACCGAAGATTATAAATTGTTTCAGGCCCTCGTGCATGAAAAAGGTTTGCCGTATCGGCAACTTTTTCACCCTGAGGCTTTAAATTATAGCGTTCCCCAATTGAATTTTAAAGCCTTATTTAAACAACGCAAACGTTGGTTCAGAGGCGGAAAAGAAATTGCTTTTCACAACAAAATTTTAATATTCTTTAATGCCGGCGTGGTTCCTGCCTTATTGATTTCCTTTTTCTTTTTGAGTCCATGGGAAACGCTAACTTTATTTGGATTCAAAATTTTAGCTGATTTCTTTTTCCTTTTCAGCGCTGCTTTTCGGCTGAAAAAATTAAAAACGCTGATTTGGTTTCCTTTTTACGAAATTTACTACCTTTTCATGGCCATGTTAATTCCAATAAATCAAATCATGCCGGGCAAAATAAATTGGAAAGGAAGGGAATATTAATGTTTCGGAATTTTATCATTACCAAATTAAACACCGATGAGCGCAACGGAATTTATGTCGCGCCGAATTTACCTGCAGTCAAACTTGGAAAAATATTAATCAAAGAAAGACGCATTTCCCAACCCGGGGATGTGGCTGCGATTCACCTCGATGAAGGCATTTTTTCTGATACTTTTATTATCCTCACAACCGATACTTGTTACTACCCAAACGGGTCTTTTCCTATCGCTGAGGTAAAAACGGCTGAACCCGAAGGACGTTCCATACATGTTGTGGTGAACCGGTTGGGAAGTATGGAAGAGCATCGTTTCAAAACCGGAAATGAAATTGCAGCCCGAAACTTTTCGAGGGTGTTGGAAGAGGCCCCTCGCCATTTGGTACGCCAGGAATTAGAATCTGCAGAACAAGAATTAAAAGACTATTCCCAATTTGAAGGAAAAGAATTGGATTGGCTCAAAATGAGAGACGAGGTGATGAAAACGATTGACCTATTACACGAAAAATTTAATGAGGGAAAAATCTCATTGATTCAATACGAGGAGAAAAAAGACCAACTGCTTGCACGTCTGTGAAATATATCGACACACACAGTCATCTGTATCACAAACAGTTTAAGCCAGACTTGCAGGCAATCGTCGAAAGAACATCATCGGTTTGCTCTCATGTTTTTTTGCCCAATATCCACCTGGAATCGATTGAGGAAATGCATGCACTGCAAGCCTTGAATCCTCAACTTTTTTATCCGATGATGGGTTTGCACCCTTGCGATGTGAAAGCGGATTTCAAAACGGTATTGCAGAAAATTGAATCGCATTTTTCTACGCATACCTATTGGGGAGTGGGTGAAACCGGGCTCGATTACTATTGGGATAAAACTTTTATTGAGGAACAAAAAATTTCTCTCGACTTGCACATTCAATGGGCAAAAGAAAAAAAACTTCCGCTCATTTTACATTGCCGCGATTCTATGGACGATGTAATTGAAAGAGTAAAAGCCCAACAAGACGGCAATCTAAAAGGCATTTTCCATTGTTTTACCGGAACGGAACAACAGGCAAAACAAATTGTGGATTTAGGATTTTTGCTTGGCATAGGCGGTGTTATCACCTACAAAACGAGTACGCTGGGGACGGTTTTGCCCAATATCCCCCTTTCAAATTTGGTATTAGAAACGGATAGCCCGTATTTAGCTCCGGTGCCGCATCGCGGCAAACGAAACGAAAGCAGCTACGTATCTTTTGTGGCTGAAAAATTAGCAGAGATATTGAAAATGAGTCTTACCGAAGTGGCAGAAGCCACAAGTGCAAATGCACTCAAATTATTCCTTTGAAAATTTAAGCAGGTATTTATTCCAAAGAATTCAATCGGTCGAGCAAATTGAGAACAATCGTTTCTAAATCTCCTGAACCGGACAATGCGCCCATCATTCCGTATAAGGGAGCTAACCTTCCGGGGAGACTTTTATTGCCTGCGCTCATCGCTTGAATTCTTGAAATTAAGCCCGCCGGCAGTACAGAAGACAAGGTTCGTACCGCTTTAATTTTAAGGTTGTCGCTCATCGCCCGAAGGGAAAAGCGATTCACTTTTTCAACTGCAAGGTTCAGGTCTTCAAGAAATTCCTTCACACTTTGGCGATGAATCGTAGAAACCGTAAAATGCAGGCTTGCTGGATTTTGTTGGCGGTCAAACATCCAACCTTTATTACTCAACTCAT
This sequence comes from Bacteroidota bacterium, assembly GCA_043718485.1. Taxonomy (GTDB): domain Bacteria; phylum Bacteroidota; class Bacteroidia; order J057; family JADKCL01; genus JAYSVQ01. Next base: position 1,247 of record JAYSVQ010000044.1, on the reverse strand, counting down.
CTCCGACAGCATAAATGTCAATCGTCTCCGAACCGATGGCAAGCAAACTCATATCTGGTTTTCCAATCAGTGAAATTTCGGGAATGGCTGCAAATCCATCTTTCAATTGGCGAACGGTCTCCATCGTTTCTTTACACAAGTCCATATAGCCTTGCTCGCCGATACAATGGAGTGCCGTCCATGCGGCGGCGATGGAACCACCCGGTCGGGTGCCACTCAAGGTTGGTGAACCATAAATGCCTCCGGGCCATGTGGTATGCACAAAGAATTGATGCTTTCTCAATGCATTGTCTTTGTAAATAATGACAGATGCGCCTTTTGCAGCAAATCCATATTTATGCAAATCGGCAGAAATAGAAGTTACTCCCTCCACAAAAAAGTCGAAATCATAAACCGGATAACCCAACTTTCGCAAAAAAGGAAGAAAAAACCCGCCTACACAGGCATCGACATGCATCAACACTTTGTGCTCGAGGGCAAGATTTGCCAATTCTGATATGGGGTCAATTACCCCATGCGGATAGGAAGGCGCAGAACCTACCAGCATGATGGTGTTGGAGTTGATTGCCTTTTTCACTTGTTGAATATCGGCCCTGAAATTCTCGTCAAGACCAACGGTAATACCTTCAATTCCGAAATAATGAAAAGCTTTATGAAAAGCAGGATGCACGGTTTCAGGGACAATAATTTCAGGCTTTTTAATTTCGGGTTTATGTTGCTTGGCCCAATCACGGGCTGTTTTGACTGCAAGTAATATGCTTTCTGTTCCGCCTGAGGTTATGTTGCCGCATTCTTTTCCGCTTCCCCTAAAAAGGTCTGCACACATGCTTACCACTTCGCTTTCCATATTGCGGAGGCTGGGAAATGCTGCGGGATTCAAGGCGTTTTCGTAAAAAAACAGGTTGTAAGCTTCACGCACCGTTTGGGCGATTTCCTCGCCCGGATGGTACACCAAGCAAAAAGCCTTTCCCTTATCCCATTGAATATCACCTACTTTCCTCTTTCGAAGCTCGTTTAGCAATTCATCAGCAGGCATACCTTTTTTAGGGAATCTCACAGTGGCATTTTTTTCAAGACCAAAAATATACGAAAATTAAACGATATTAATACGCTTTTCGTAGGATTTATTTTTTCAGGAGAAGTTAAAGGAATGAAGGCTCGAATTGCTTAGGCTTTGAAATGCCGCTTTAAAAAACGCATTGCGTTTTTATGGAAGATACGATCTACCATTTCTTTAGGGCGCAGGC